>CACYHJ010000029.1 GCA_902774165.1 Oscillospiraceae bacterium | reverse complement strand
AGGAACAGTTTTTCCAACACGAGGAAAACAAAGAAATACAGGCCCCACAGAATGAAATTCACCCCGGCGCCGTGCCACAGCCCGGTCAGAAACCACACGACGAACAGGTTGAGGATCTGCCGCGCAAGGCCCTTGCGGTTGCCTCCCAGCGGGATATAAACATATTCCCGGAACCATACGCCGAGCGTGATGTGCCACCGGCGCCAGAACTCTGTAATACTGGCGGAGCGGTAAGGATAACGGAAGTTTTCCGGAAATTCAAACCCGAGCATTTTTCCCAGGCCGATCGCCATATCGGAATATCCCGAGAAGTCGAAATAGATCTGGAACGCGAACGCCAGCGCGCCGGTCCAGGCGGTCAGCGCAGGAACCGTCCCGCCGAAGGAGTAGATTTCATCCCACAAGGCGCCGATCTGATTGGCGATCAGCACCTTCTTGCAAAGGCCCGCCGTAAAACGGAAAATACCTTCGACGATCTGTTCCGGGTCCGTCGTTCTGCCGCGGATCCGGTGTTCCACGTCGGCGTACCGCACGATAGGGCCGGCAATGAGCTGCGGGAACATGCTGATATACATCCCGAAGTCAATGAGGTTGTGCTGCACACCGACCCGGCGGCGGTAAACGTCGATCGTATAGGACAGGGTCTGGAACGTATAGAACGAAATGCCGATCGGCAGCGCAAGCCGCAGAAGGCCGAGCCCTGCGCCGGTCAGGGTATTCACGCTCTCGATCAGGAAATCGGTGTATTTGAAGAAGCACATCAGACCGATGTTGACGACCACCGAAACGACGAGCACCGCGCGTCTGCCCTTTTCGTTTCCTTTGCGGTCAAAGCGCTCGAGCAGAAGGCCGTTGCAGTAGTCGAACACCGTCGAAAACAGCATGATAAAGACATAAAGCGGCTCGCCCCATGCATAGAACACGAGGCTTGCCGCAAATAAAAATCCGTTCCGCAGTCTTGCCGGAAGCACATAATAAACCGCAAGTACGACGGGAAGGAACACGCACAAGAATACCGTACTGCTGAAAACCATGAGAATCCTCCGGAGTCAATGAATCAACTGTTGCCGATAAATTTGCCGAACGCGGTTTTCACCGCGTCGTTGTCGTCGCAGACGATCAGCACCGCCAGGTCGCCGTCGGAGAACACCATACCCTTTTCCACCTTATCGCTCTGAGACGGGTCGTACGTCTGATACAGCGATACGCGCTTCTTCAGATGCGCCTCCAGCGAGGCAACCGCCTCGGGCGCGTCGTTCCGGTCCTTCAGCGCGATCACCGCGATCTCATCGGCGTTCCCTTTGCCGTCGGTGGCGTAGGAGATAAAGAAAGACCTGACCTTGCCGTAATCGAGATCGGACACATATGCAAACAGATCCTCCGCGTCCGCGTCCTCCGAGCTGACGTAGGTCATGTCGCCGAAGACCGCGGCGTTCTGCATCGCCCGGCTCAGATCATACATACTGAAATCCGATTTTTTTGCCCCGCAGGAGGCAAGCAGCGCCGCCGCTGCCAACAGAAGCAGGAATGAAATAACGGTCTTTTTCATCGTTTACACCTCGTCATTCACAGCAGTTTTCCATTTCAAATTCTGTCGTGTCTTCGTTTTCGCGGTCGCCCTCGACATATCCGCCGAAGGCAGCCTCGACCGCATTCTCGATCTTTTCAAGCGTATCAATGTCAACGTCCCAGACGTCCTCTTCCTCGTCATAGTAGTTGATATACACCTGAAGGACGTATTCCCCGTTATCGTCCTGAGTCCAGATCATTTCGGGATAGCACTGATACTCCTCCATCGAGCCGATCGTTTCCTGAACGCTGCTGACAAGCATTCCCGCGGCCTGCTCCGTTTCTTCGTCAATCTTGTCTTTGAAGGTGAAGCTTGCCACCGCTTTGCGATCTTCGATCATGGACCTGACGCAGGCGGGGATCGCGTAAATATCCTTCAGCTCCTTGCGGTTCTGCATCGCGGGAGAATATTTCTCACCGGTGGCTTCGGGGAAGAATTCCGTCGTCCATTCATGGCTCTGCATGGCAACGGTATCGTTCATATTGAAGTTCTGGAAATTGCCGGAGTCGGAATCATTGTAGCAGTCGACGTGATACCACTCGTCGTCCAGCTTCACAAGGTCCCAGGAATGGATGCGGTCGCTGGAATGGATGACCTTGCACTCAATGCCCAGCATCTGCATGAACAGCCGGAACGTCGTGGCGTACCCCACGCAGACCGCTTCACGGTTTTTCAGAACGCCGTGCGGATTGTCGGCGTCCTCGCCGGTCGTGGGAATGACCGTGAGAAGGCCGGTATCGTTTTTCAGATTTTTGGTCAGGAACAGATAGACGGCTTTTTCCTTTTCATAATCGTTCATACCGTCTTCGATAATCTTGTCAAGCACTTCCTTCGCCATATCCAGCGTCTCCTTGTCCCGGTCGGAGAGCGCGGAGGCGTCGCCGGAGAGATAGGCGTCGGAAATCTGCGTGGTGGAGACGATCTTATACTCGTCCGCGATCACCACGTCGTCCTCGGCGTTGACGTCTTCGACCTCGCCGTACTCTCCTTCCAGCGCGGCCAGCACCCTGTTGGCTTTATAGGTGATAAAGCCGACGCTGCACATGCTGGCAAGAATGCAGACCGCCAGAAGGATCACAACGATTCTGCGGCCGCCGTTTTTTCTGTTTTCGTTTTCAGGCATAAAAAATCCCCCTCTGTAAAATCATACCGCAATCATAGCACGTTTGGTTTTCTTTGACAAGAGGGGGATCTTCATTTGTTGATCAATCTTAAGATTTTTATCACTTTTTTACGACGAGGCAAATAACGCGGAGGCCCTGCTTTTCCGGTTATTCCGCAGCCCCCGCCGGATCCGTCTCCACAACTTTTTTTCGTTTCCCGAGGAAGAATTTCCAAAGAGAAATGCCGACCAGCGCCGCCGCGCTCAACGCGGAAACCATCAGGCCTTCCTTCAGCCCGCGGACCGTATACCGGAACTCCACGGAATGCTCCCCCGCGTCGACCTCAACGGCGGCGAGATAATTGTCCACGGTCAGAATTTCCGTCCGGACGCCGTCCACGTAGCAGCTCATGCCCTGCGCGGGAACGGAGGTAAAGACAAGCCCCTCCGAGGGCCTCGAAATATCAAACGCAAGGCCCTTGCCCGTGTCGCGCACATGGGTCGCGCCGCCCTGCGCGAGCCGGTCGTAATACGTTTCAAATTTTTCGCGGTTGAACCGATACAGGGACAGCCCGGCGGTGCCGACGGAGGATCCCTCGACCTTGACGCCGATCGTCACCTCGTCGCCCTTGACCAGCTCGCCGAGGAATTTTGTCGGCTCACGGTAAAGCACGATGTTGACCGACTTGCCGTTGACCTTGACGGTCATGTCGCCTTTTTTATAATTCTGGCAAAGATAGACAGGCCCGTCGCGGTCGACGGTAAAGGTATAATCCACCGTCACGGGTTCATCGGATTTCAGCCGGGAGTAGGTGACGGAGGTCCAGCTGACGCTGTCCGGACTCAGACGGGCGTTCCCGGCTTCCCGTTTGCCGTCGGTCAGCTTTTCGAAGACGTTCGCCTCCTCGCCCACCAGCGCGGAGAAAAAGTTGTTCTGCTCTTCGTAAAACGGCAGCGTGCCGTCGTTTTCCCATTCCAGGATCTTCTCGTCCGCGGCAAAGGCGGCGGGCAGACATTTTTCATTTCTCAGCACGACGATTTTGCCGTGTTTACCCTCGCTGGTGAGATAATCCGGGATCAGCTGCATGGAAAGCCCCGCCACGTATTTTACGTTCAGCACGGAATTGAGCATCGGCGAATAGGGGCTGTACACCGTGCTGACATTCTTCGCATAGACCCGGTACCCCACGTCCTTGAAGAAATTGAACGCTCCGGCGCTCATGGTAGAGGAATAGTAGGTCATGCCCTTGAGACGAAACAGCTGGCAGTGGTCGAAGGTCCAGTTATAATACATATCCGTCCTGTAAAAATCGTCCTCCGGGAACGCGTAGGTCTCGCTGAACCAGTCCATGTCCTCATTGTAGTTGTTATACTTCGGCACATTGCCGATCTCGACGCTCTGCCCGATCACCACCGTGGAATTGGAGAACAGCTCGACGGCCATACATACGGCAAGCAGGGTGCAGAAGGTCTTCGCGCCGTCGGCGCGGGTACGGATCACGATAAAGAACAGTGCGAGATACATCAGCACAAAGAAGGCGCCCAGACACAGTGACAGCGTCGTGACTTCCTCTTCCTTCGAAAGAAACTTCCCGGCGAGGATCGCCAGCACAGCAAAGCCGGCGGAGACGCCCAGCGCGGGCAGGCTGACCTCCTTGATGTTCCGCAGCAGCTCGCAGCACATCACCATCAGCACGAAGGAGAACAGGAAGGTCCACCGGCCGGGAAGCTGATTGGGAAAATGCAGCCCGTGCCAGACGTAGTCGAGGAAATTGAGGTTCATCGACAAAAGCAAAAACAGGCACAGTGCGGCATAGATCACCCGCCGCGCCGCCGGGATCCCCTTGTTCATGAGGAACAGCGGCACCATGACCAGCACAAAACACCCGGAATAAATATTGGGGACGCCGAAGGAGAGGGAGGCCTCTGTCAGCGGCATGGTTTTCGCGAAGAAATCCCAGAAGCTGTGATAGAGCTCCGCTGCCGTCGGCGCGGGGATATCCGAGGCGATCGTCGTGCTCAGGCCGAAATAGACCGGCAGCAGCACAAACGCCGCCGCGCCGGCGGCAAGTACCGAATACAACGCGAAGCGCACGCCGCCGCGCAGAATCCCGTTGATTTTGAATTCCTTATAGTTCTCCGCCGCGAAAACAAAGAAGTAAATCGCGAGGAAAATACATACGCTGAAGCTGATATAAAAGCCGGAATACATGGTCACCGCCAGCATCACGCAGTACAGCAGCGGCTTTTTCTCCCGCATCAGGCGCTCAAAGCCCATCAGGATGATCGGGAAGAACACCACCGCGTCAAACCACATGATCTGGCTGATATACGCAAGGCAGTAGGAGCACAGGGCGTACCCCGAGGCGCAGGCGACCGTATAAATATCCGCCTTTTTAAACCGGTAGCGGCAGTAGATCGCGAAATTGAGCCCGGCAAGGCCGAACTTGAGCAGGATGATATAATCCAGCGCGTCCACGAGATATTTCAGCGGCGAGAGCAGCAAAAGGAAATTGAACGGGCTGTTGCAGTAGTAAGCGTTCTGCACGAATGTGTCGACGCCCAGCGCGCCGTTCCAGGAGAACAGGCTCATCGCAAGCTCCCGCCGGGTCATCACCTGATGCCGCAGCATCGGGAAATACTGGCTCCACAGGTCCATGCCCAGCATGGAATACTGCCCGAAGGGGCGGATGCCCATTTTAATATAAGCCACAAGGATGCCGAGCACGGGGATCATAAACGCGGCAAACAGATACCATCTGCCGTTTTTTTTCATATATTCGGATATTCCGGCGAAGCGCCTTTTTTGTTTCATCAGACTATCACTCCGAAGCACAGTGTCATAAGCATATAATATATTAGGATGAAAAAAAAGTCAAGATTTCAAAAAAATATGGAAATATAAGCGCGGATGTGCTATAATCGTCCCGAATGAAAAACAAAAGGACCGATTCAGTTATGAGAGACAGACGCAAAAAATATCTTGCCGAACGCCTGGAAGCCTGCGCCGACGTGCTGTTTTCCCCGGATTATGACGACAGAAATTTCAGCACGGCGGTGCTGAAACCGGAATATATCGACCTGGAAGCCTATTTCGGCAACCGGAACCCGCTGATGCTGGAGATCGGCTGCGGGAAGGGCGCCTTCATCTGCGAGATTGCCAAGCGGCTGCCGGACGTGAATTTCATCGCGGTGGAAAAGGTGGGCAACGTTCTGGTCATGGCGTGCGAAAAGGCGAAGCGGGAAGGCCTGCGCAATATCCTGTTCATGAAAACCGACGCCCGTATGCTGCCCAAATACCTCCCGGACCACTGCGTCTGGCGTATTTTCCTGAATTTTTCCTGCCCCTACCCCAAGCACCGGGACGTGAACCGTCGACTGACCTACGACGCGTTTTTCCCGATTTACGACCGGCTGCTGACAGAGGACGGCGACATTCACCAGAAGACGGACAACATGCACTTTTTTGAGTATTCCCTCGCCCAGTATCCGAAAAACGGCTATCTGATCGACAATATCTCCCTCGATCTGCACCACAGCGATTTCGAGGGCAACATCGTCACCGAATACGAGCAGCGCTTTTCTCAGCTGGGCCCGATCTACCGGCTGGAAGCCAGGAAAATGAAATGAACGGCGACGACGCGTTACTGAAAAAAAGGCTGAAGGAGCTGTCTGACCGCAGCCGTTCCCGCGGATCCTATGAGGCGACCGGGTTTCTCGATCTTGCGTCCCAGAGCGTTCTGCACGCGCTGGAGAACAGCGGAGAAGTCTCCCCCGCGGCGCTGTACGGCGGCACGGAAAACGCGGAACGGGTCATTGCCGTGTTCGGGAACGAGGAAACAAACGGGTATGAATATTTCCCGGGAATATGCTGTATCAGGATTTCGCCGCGCTCGGAAAAATACGGCGAGGAGCTTTCCCACCGGGACGTGCTGGGCGCGCTGATGTCGCTGGGGATCAAACGGGAACTGATCGGGGATCTCTTTACCGACGGAAAGACGGCCTATGCGGTCGCGCTTGCCTCCATCGCGGAATACATCGAAAAGAACCTGACCTCCGTCCGGCATACCGACGTTGACTGCGAACGGATCGACGCGCTGCCGCAGGGCGTCGGGCCGCATATCCGCGAACAATGTTATATTTCCGCCTCCGAAAGGCTTGACTGTATTATCGCCGCTGTGTATAATATATCGAGAAGCGCTGCGAAAGAGCTGTTTGAGAAGGAGCGCGTTTACGTGCGCGGCAGGCTGCGCGCGAACGCCGGGACGGACGCGAAGGTGAACGACGTCGTATCCGTACGCGGACTGGGAAAATTCGTTTTCTACGGTCCGGTCGGCGAAACAAAAAAAGGACGGCTGAAAATTTCAGTCGGTTTATATGAGTAAAAACCGGCAGACGACCGGTAAAAGGAGTAATAATACCATGAACAGACAGTTTTTCACCTCGGAATCCGTCACGGAAGGACATCCCGACAAAATATGCGACCAGATCTCCGACGCGATTCTTGACGCGATGCTCGCCCAGGATCCGTTTTCCCGCGTGGCCTGCGAGACGACCTGCACCACCGGCGTTGTGACGGTGATGGGTGAGGTTTCGACCAAGGCCAACGTCAACATCCCGAAAATCGTGCGGGAAGTGGTCTCGGGCATCGGCTTTGACAACCCGGCCTACGGCTTTGACGGCAACACCTGCGCCATCCTGACCTCCATCGACGAGCAGAGCGCGGATATCGCCATGGGCGTGGACCGCTCCAGCGAGCTGAAAGCCGGCGACGAGGACCGCTATAACCTGAACGGCGCGGGCGACCAAGGCATGATGTTCGGCTATGCCTGCGACGAAACGCCGGAGCTGATGCCGCTGGCGATCTCTCTGGCGCAGCAGCTGGCGAAGAAGCTGACCGAGGTCCGCAAGAACGGTACGCTGAAATATCTGCGCCCCGACGGCAAAAGCCAGGTCACGGTAGAATATATCGACGGCAAACCCGCCCGGGTGGATACCGTCGTGATCTCCTCCCAGCACGACCCGGACGTTACGCAGGAGCAGATCCGCGCCGACGTGATCGAGCATGTGATCCGGACGACGGTCCCCGCCGCGCTGCTGGATGAGAATACAAAGTTTTACGTCAACCCCACCGGCCGGTTTGTGATCGGCGGCCCCGCCGGCGACAGCGGCCTGACCGGCAGAAAAATCATCGTGGATACCTACGGCGGCTACGCCCGGCACGGCGGCGGCGCGTTCAGCGGCAAAGACCCCACCAAGGTGGACCGCAGCGCCGCGTATGAGGCGCGGTATATCGCCAAGAACGTTGTCGCGGCCGGCATCGCCTCAAAATGTGAGGTACAGCTTGCTTACGCCATCGGCGTAGCCCACCCGGTCTCCGTCTTTGTCGAGACCTTCGGCACCGGAAAGATCGACGACGGAGCACTGGCAAAAATCATCACCGATCTGTTCGATATGCGACCCGCCGCCATCATCGACAAGCTCGGTCTCCGGAAGCCCCAGTACAAAGCCCTTGCCGCTTACGGCCATATGGGCAGAGAAGAGCTGGGCGTCGCGTGGGAAAAGACCGACATGGCCGAAGCGCTGAAAGAGCGCGCGGGAATCTGATCCTATCAAAAAACACTCCATAGATACAACGCACGGCAGCGGCGCCGTGCGTTTTTTCTGTCCGGCTCCGGTTTTCTCCGATAATTCCGATTTATTTTTCAATAACTATTGACATATCGGTTTTATAGGTTTATAATACCTATTGATTTAATAGGCATTAGGAGGTCGGAATTATGAGAATCTACGCGGACAACGCCGCGACAACAAAAATGAGCCGAGCCGCCATCGACGCGATGCTCCCCTATTTTGAAGAGATCTACGGCAACCCGAGCAGTCTGTATTCCATCGGCCAGACCGCGAAGGAGGCGCTTGAGGAGGCGAGAAAAACCGTCGCCGGGGCGATCGGAGCCGCGCCGGCGGAAATCATCTTTACCTCCGGCGGGTCGGAGGCGGACAATCAGGCGCTGATCTCCGCCGCGGCGCTGGGGAAGAAAGCCGGGAAAACCCATATTATCTCAGACAAAATCGAACATCACGCCGTGCTGCACACACTCCGGCGGTTGGAAAAAGAGGGGTTTGAGGTTACGCTGCTGGACGTCGGCGAAGACGGGATCGTCGATCCCGCGGACGTGGAAAACGCGATCCGGGAGGACACCTGCCTTGTGACGATCATGTACGCGAACAACGAGATCGGCACGGTCCAGCCCATCCGGCGCATCGGCGAGATCTGCAGAAAACACGGGGTGAAGTTCCACACGGACGCGGTTCAGGCCGTCGGCCATCTGCCCATCGACGTGAACGCGGACAACGTCGATCTGCTCTCCGGCTCCGCCCACAAATTCCACGGGCCGAAGGGGGTCGGGTTCCTTTACGCGAAAAAGGGAATCCGGCTGACGAATCTCATTGACGGCGGCGCGCAGGAACGGGGCAAGCGCGCCGGGACGGAAAACGTGGCGGGCGTCGTCGGCATGGCGGCGGCGCTGCGGGAGGCGGTCGACCGGATGCCGGAGAACACCGCAAAGCTGACGGCGCTGCGGGACCGGCTCATCGAAGGGCTCTCGCAGATCCCCCACTGCGCGCTGAACGGCGACCGGGAAAACCGTCTGCCCTCCAACGTCAGCTTCTGTTTTGAGGGGATCGAGGGCGAATCGCTGCTGCTGTGCCTGGACGACAAGGGCATCAGCGCATCCTCCGGCTCCGCCTGCACCTCCGGCTCCCTTGACCCGAGCCATGTGCTGCTGGCAATCGGCAGGGTCCACGACGTGGCGCACGGGTCGCTGCGGCTCACCCTCGGCGAGGACGCGGACGAGGCGCAGGTGGATTACATCATCGCGGCGGTGAAGGACGTGGTCGAATACCTGCGCGGCTTCTCCCCCGTCTGGCGGGATCTCTGCGCCGGCAAATCTCGGTTTATTCTGTAAGGAGGCAAATACCATGGCATTATACAGTGAAAAAGTAATGGATCATTTCCGCAACCCGCGAAACGTGGGCGTCATCGAGGACGCGGACGGCGTCGGCGAGGTCGGCAACGCGAAATGCGGCGATATTATGAAAATCTATCTCAAGATCGGCAACGGGATCATCGAGGACGTCAAATTCGAGACCTTCGGCTGCGGCAGCGCCATCGCCTCCAGCTCCATGGCGACGGAGCTGATCAAGGGAAAACCCGTCGAAGACGCGCTTGCGCTGACCAACAAAGCGGTCACGGAGGCGCTGGACGGCCTGCCCGCCCACAAGCTGCACTGCTCGGTGCTGGCGGAGGAGGCCATCAAGGCAGCGTTCAAGGATTATTACGACAAAAACGGGATCTCCTACGATCCCGCCATGTTCGCGGAGCCGGAGGAAGAGGAATGATCCGCTCCCCCGCATCAACATAAAAAACGACATAACCTTTCCGAACGGCGGGCCCTTTACGGGGTCCGCTTTTGTGTTGCGTTTTGTACCTTGCCAACCGGGCAAATGACAAGGTAGAATAGATCAGGAAACAACGAGAGAGATAAACAAAAGGAGATGACGATGCGTATGAAAAGAATGATCAGCTTGATTCTTGTATTATCCGTTTTATCCGGATGTTTCGTTTTCGCGTACGCGGCGGACGGCACGGCGGTTCCGTTCACCGTGACCGCGTTTCCGGGCGCGGGGGAAACCGGGGTTTCGGCCCTGCGGGATGCGTCCGGAGGTTACAATCTGTTTCTGCCCGCGGACTGCGACGCCCGCAAGCTGACCGTCCGTTCCGTCAAAGGCGGGAAAATCATCGTTGACGGGATCGAGCTTCCGAACGGAGCCGGAACAGCCGCGCTGACGGTCGGGGACCACACGATCACCGTCAACGGAAAAAAATACCCGCTCCGCGTTTTACAATCCGCAAATCTACCGTCCGTCTGGCTGACTACGGAATCCGGCTCGATGGAAAACATCCGCGCCGATAAGAACCACAAGGAAAAGGGGACGTTTACGCTGGCGGATCACGGCTCGGTCGTCTGCGACGGCCTTGCGCTGAATTCGATCAAGGGACGCGGCAACTCCACGTGGGGAGCGGATAAAAAGCCCCTGAACATCAAGTTCGCGGAAAAGACGGACGTTCTGGGCATGGGAAAAGCAAAAAAGTGGACGCTTCTTGCGAATCATTTCGACGCGTCCCTTTTGCGCAATTCTCTTGCGCTGAATATCGCGGAGGCGTTCGGGCTGCCCTTTACGCCCTCTTACCGCATGGTCGATTTATACGTCAACGGCGAATATCAGGGCAATTACCTCATTGTCGAAAGCGTTGAGATCGGCAAGACCCGCGTCGACATCACGGATCTGGAAGATGCGAACGAAAAGGCAAACCCGGGAACCGAGCCCGAAAACGCGAAGCGCGGCGGCGTCAATTCAAGCACAACAAAAAACAGCCGCAAATGGGCGCAGATCAAAGCGCCTGCCAACGTGACCGGCGGCTATCTTCTCGAAACGGAGATCATGAGCCGTTACGGCGCGGAGGTCAGCGGTTTTGTCACCGCAAAGGGACAGCCGGTCGTTCTGAAAAGCCCGGAGTACGCGGCGAAGAAAGAGGTCGACTACATTGCGGATTTCGTCGCGCAGGCGGAACAGGCGCTTTACGCGAAGGACGGATATAATAAAAAAGGAAAACACTATACCGATTATTTTGAAATGGATTCCCTGGTGAAATATTATATCCTGACGGAATATACGTTTCACCGCGACGCCGGCCAATCCAGCTGTTATTTTTACAAGGACGCGGACGAAACCATCCTGCACGCCGGCCCGGCGTGGGATTTCGACCTCTCCATGGGGAACACGCGGTACAACGGGAACCTGCCGTTTTCCGTCAGAGACGCTTCGGGCTGGTGGGCGAACGCCGTGTTTTACAACTATCCCGAAGGTCAGGTGCTGACGGTCTTCAACCTGCTCTACCGGCATGAGGATTTCCGTGAACGCGTTGCCAAAGCGTGGAAGAGCGACTGCGGAACAATTGCTGCCCAGCTTGAACGGCTGCCGGAAATGATTGAGCAGACGGTCCCCTCCGCGGTCATGAACGCGCTCCGCTGGAATCTGTTCTCCGGAACGTCCCCCGCGGACAAAGAGAGGGAATACCGCAGCGCCGCACAGCTCCTGACGGAGTTCACCGCAGCGCGGCTCGAAGCCCTCGACAAAGGCTTTTCGGAAAACGCCGCGATGGTTTATTACGACGCGAACGGCGGTCACGGGCTGCTGTCCAACGGAAAAATGCTCCGCGTCGGCGACAACGCAACGCTGCGGGAGATCGACAACCCGGTCACGCCGGTCCGCGCGCCGTCTGCGGACTATGAATTCTCCGGCTGGAGCACGAAAAGGAGCGGAGGGACCCTGTATCAGCCGGGCGATCTGGTCACGCTGAAGGGCAAAACGACGGTATTTTACGCGCAGTGGAAGCTCAGGGAGCCGCCGGAGGAGACAACAGCCGCGCCGCCGGCCACCGCGCCGCCGACCACCGTGCCGCCGACCACCGCGCCGCC
>CACYHJ010000028.1 GCA_902774165.1 Oscillospiraceae bacterium | reverse complement strand
CGCCGCAAAGACGGCAGAATTCCAGCGTAAGAAGCGGCCGGACGCGCTTGCCTCCCACCTTCAGGGAATACTCCATCATCCCGCCGACGGCAAGGTCGCCCGCGTCGTCCTCGGGCAGATACTCCGAAAGGGAAACCTCGATCAGCGACAGATATTTTTCCGGGAAAGTTCCGTTCATATTCCGCTCTCCTCCTCCGCCGCGCCGGCGATCTCCTCCACCTTCTGCTTCGCCGCGTCCAGCTTTTTCGAGCAGTACGCCGCAAGGCGGGTGCCTTCTTCATACAGGCGCAGGGATTCGTCCAGGCTCGCGTCGCCGTTTTCCATCTGAGAGACGATTCCGCTCAGCTTCTCCAGCGCCTGTTCATAGGTCATTTCTTTTTCCTTACTCATGGGTCGTCATCCTCTTTTCCGTCACGCTGCAATCCGCCGTGCCGCCGTTCAGGCGCAGCGTGACGGTATCGCCCGCGTCGATTTCCGCGATATCCCGCACCGGGACCCCGCCTTTTTCACAGACCGCGTACCCGCGGGCAAGCACCTTCAGCGGGCTGAGGTTTTCCAGCGCCGCGGCGCCGCCGCGAAGGCCCGCCTCCGCCGACTGCAGGCGGTGTCTGATCTGTTGCGTCATGCGGCTGTCAAGACTGTCGATATACTGCATGCCGCCGCTAATGATATACATAATTCTGTTTTTTCCCTGCTCGCCGCCGTACCGGAGCAGCTCCTTCCCCGCCTCGTCGAGCCTTGCGCGCACGGCGCGGGTCAGCCGGGTCCGGATCAGGGAAATCCGCTCCCGCTCCTCTGCAGCGTCCGGCGCGCAAAGCTCCGCAGCAGCGGAGGGCGTCGGGGCGCGAAGATCCGCGGCGAAATCGCAGAGGGTGAAATCCGTCTCATGGCCGACGGCAGAGACCACCGGAATTGCCGACGACGCAACCGCCCGCACAAGGATCTCCTCGTTGAACGCCCAGAGATCCTCCGCGGAACCGCCGCCTCTGCCGACAATCAGCACGTCGTCCCTGCCGAGCGCGTTGGCTTTTTCGACGGCGGCCGCAACGGACGCCGCCGCGCCGATTCCCTGCACCAGCACGGGATAGAGCGTGATCTGCGCCGCCGGCCACCGGCGGGACAGGACGTTGAAAATATCCCGGACCGCCGCGCCGCTGCGCGAGGTGATGACGCCGATCCGGGCGGGATACCGCGGCACAGGACGCTTTTTCGACGCGTCGAAGAGCCCTTCGGCGGTCAGCTTTTTCTTGAGCCGTTCGTAGGCCTCCGCCAGAGCGCCCGCCCCGGCGGGAGTCATTTTCTCCGCATACAGCTGGTAAACGCCGTCCCGCTCGTAGACGGCGATCCTGCCGGTGACAAGCACCGCGGCGCCGTTCTCCGGCCGGAAATTCAGCTTTGCCGCGTCGGACCGGAACATCACAACCTTGACGGCTGCGGCTGCGTCCTTGAGCGAAAAATACAGATGGCCCGTTTTATAATGAGAGACGAAATTCGAGATCTCGCCGGCGACGGTCACCCGCCGCAGACGCGGCTCGGATTCCAGCACTGCTTTGACAAAAAAATTCAGCTGAGAAACCGAAAGCGCGGATTGTTCCATAATCATTTCCGATCCTTTATCGCCGCGAGGACCGCCGCGCCGACCGCATTGTCGGCGGAGAGCTCCGGGGAGGCGAACACACTGTTTTCTTCGGCAAGGTCCCGCCGCAGCAGCGTGTTGGACATCACGCCGCCGGAATAGACGACGGGCAGGCCGGGATACCGTCTGCGCACCTCGTCCCGCATGGCCGCCAGCGCGGCGCCCACGCTTTTCAGGCAGAACAGGGCGATATCGCAGTCCCGTTCCCCCGCGGCGCGCATCTTTTCCGTTTTGTTCTGAACGCCCGACAGACTCGGGCAGCCGTCCTTCACCGACGGCCTGATTTTATAGGTTTTATCGCTCTGCAAAGACAGCGCGTCCAGCGCCTTCCCCGCGGGGAACGGCAGCCCCAGCATCACGCCGGTGCGGTCGATGGCCTGCCCGGCTTTGAGATCGGTGGAATATAACACCCGTTCGCAGTCGAACGCCCGCTCCGCCGACGGCGTACACAGCACGACCTCGGTGGTGCCGCCGGACACATGGAACGCCGCGAAGGGTGAGTCGAGCAGATCGAGCCTGCCGGCGCTGTACAGCGCGGCGGCGATATGCCCGTGCTGATGGGACTGGTAATACGCCGGGATCCCGTTCAGGGCGGCAAGGGACGCGGCGAACCCTGCGCCCACGGTGAAGCAGGGCATATAAGACCGCTCGATGTTGGAGGGCCGGTCGGACGCGCCGACCCCGGCAAGGCGGACCGCGCCGCCGGTCTCTTCGGTCAGCGCCCGGATCATCTCCGGCAGGGCGGCGGTGTGATGAAAGACCGCGTCGCTCTGGCGCACACCCTTTTCGCCGGGCTTGACCGGCAGAAGCCGCCGTTTTGAGATCACGCGGCCGCTGTCGGCGTCATAGAGGGCGGCGGAGGTGGTATAATTGCTCGTATCCGCCCCGAGATACCATTTCATTGCGCATCCCCGCTTCTGATAAAGGAGCCGAGAATGCCGTTGATATAGGAAGCGTCTTTCTCCGTCGCGTATTTTTTCGCAAGCTCCACCGCCTCGTTGACCGACGCGGCGGCGGGGATATCCTCGAAATACCGGATCTCGCAGATGGCGAGCCGGAGGATCGCAAGGCTCACCTTCGCAAGGCGCGTCACCTTCCAGCCGCGGGCGAATTTTTCGATCACTGCGTCCGCCTCGTCCCGGTGCTCGATGACCGCGGCGGCAAGCTCCCGGGAAAACGCGTCCGGATGCTGGATATCCTCGCTCTCCCCCGCCGCCTCGACGATCTGGTCGATCGACAGCTCGGGATTGAAAATGTTCTCAAACACAAGCACAAACGCCTGCTCTCTCGCTTCGCTTCTTGTCATATTGATCCCTCTGCCATATAATATACCAATTTAATTTTCTACATTATAGCAGACCGCGCGAAGAAACGCAATATCTTTTCGCGGGTGTTTTTCGTTAAGAATGATTTATTTTCATTGACAATTATTTTATAATGGACTAAAATAATAACATAAAAATGCGGAGGTGCGGCGTTTTGAAAAAGAGTAACGCGGCCCTGAAGCCCCGTCACCCGAACGCAATCGGCATCAGAGAAGCGTTCGGCTACGCGTTCGGCGACATGGGCAACCTGTTTGTGCTTACATTCGTATCGACCTATCTCAAGGTGTTCTATACCGACTGTCTGCTCCCGGGCAACGGCGCTTCCGCGACGCAGATCAGCCGGGACCTGACGATCCTGTTCCTTGCAACAAGGCTCTGGGACGCGGTCAACGACCCGCTCTGGGGGCTGATGGTAGACCACCGCAGGCCGTCGAAGAACGGCAAATTCCGCCCCTATCTGCGCACGGTATCGTTCCCGCTGGCGGCGTCGATCATGATCTGCTTCTTCAACCTGCAGAATTTTGTCAACAACTACGTGATTCTGCTGGTCTTCGCATATATCTCATATATTCTGTTCGGCATGATGTATACCGGCATGAACATCCCCTACGGTTCGCTGGCCTCCGCGATCACGGACGATCCGGACGGCAGGACGCTGCTCTCCACCATGCGCTCGGTAGGCGCGGGGCTGGGCGGCGCGGCGGTCACGCTGGTGGCACAGGGATTGATTTATGAAAAAGACGCGGAAGGTCTCAAAACCGTACTGAACCCGAACAAGACCTTTATCGCCGCGGTGGTCCTCGGCTCGGTCGCGCTGCTCTCCTACATCGCCTGCTTCCACACGACGAAGGAGCGCGTGGTCTACTCCCACGAAAAGAAGAAAATCGACATCCGGCTGACCTACGGCTCGCTCTTCAGGAGCCGTCCGTTCCTCACCGTCACCGGCGGCGGCATGATGATCAGCGGCCTTCTGCAATTCACCAGCTTCAACCAGTACCTGACGAAAAACTATTTCGCGAATTCCGATCTTTCGATCATCGTCACCATCTCCACCTATCTGCCGATGGTGCTGCTGATCCTGTTCATCCCGAAGCTTGCCAGGCGCTTCGGCAAAAAAGAGCTCTGCACCATCGGCCTTGCCCTCGCCACGGTCTCCTCGCTGATTCTGACGGTCATCGGCCCCAACGATTACGTCCGGGAGCACACCATGCCCTTCATTCTGTGCAACTTCGGCGTCGGCACGGGCTATTCCTTCCTGTCGATCCTCACCTGGGCGATCGTCACCGACGTGATCGACTACCAGGAGCTCAAAACCGGCATCAAGAACGAGAGCGCGATCTATGCGGTCTACACCTTCGCCCGCAAGCTCGGCCAGACCATCGCCGACACCGTCGGCCTGCAGCTGCTATACAATTACGCCGGATATGACCCGGAGAAAAAGATCACCGGTTATATCCCCGGCGTCGGTGAAAAAATCTACAAGATGATGTCCCGGGTGATGCTGATCGCCTACGGCATCACGTTCCTCCTGTTCGCCCTCTATCCGCTGAACAAGAAAAAGCTCGCCTCCATGCAGGAAGAGCTGAACCTCATCAGGGAGTCGAGGATGGAGGAGATCGAACGGCAGGAGAAGGATCTCCGTGAGATGTGAAATGTGAGATGTGAGATGCAATACAGTATTGCGAATTCTGAACCGACTGACGACTGACCACTTGCAAATCAAAAGAATAATGAATAATGAAGATGAATAGTTTCGGAAAAGCGTTTCGCGCCTTTTTATTGTAAAATCAAATTAAAAATGAGATAAAAACAATTGACGCTATTAATGTTTTTGAATTAAATTTGACTCGATTATATAATGGGGTAAGGGGCGGAGCCCCTTCATCAATTATTCATTATTCATTATTCATTATTCATTACAAATCCTGATTTGACGCGAAGCGACAAATCAGGATTTGAAAAGGAGACCCCATGCATTCCATCCCATCCAATACCCTGCATCCGCTGTTTGAGCGGCATCAGAAGGAATACGAACAAAAAGCGCTGGACGTTCTGCGTTCCGGCTTTTATATCATGGGCGAAGAGCTTGCTGCGTTTGAGAAGGAATTCGCGGCCTACTGCGGCGCGAAATACTGCGTGGGCGTCGCCAGCGGGCTTGACGCGCTGTGGATCGCCATGCACCTGCTCGGAATCGGCGCGGGCAACGAGGTGATCGTGCAGGGCAACACCTTTATCGCCGGGGTCATGGGAATCTCGAAGACCGGCGCGACGCCGGT
Source organism: Oscillospiraceae bacterium (assembly GCA_902774165.1). Taxonomy (GTDB): domain Bacteria; phylum Bacillota; class Clostridia; order Oscillospirales; family Acutalibacteraceae; genus RGIG2774. The sequence continues at coordinate 6,986 of CACYHJ010000028.1, read as the reverse complement.
ATTCGCGGAGCCGGACGGGCATTTCGCAATGGACCCCTCACGGCTGGAGGCGCTGCTGACCCCGCGCACGAAAGCGGTACTGGTCACCCATCTTTACGGCATGATGACGCCGATGGAGCCGTTCGTCTCCTTCTGTGAAAAGCACGGTCTTCGCCTGATCGAGGACTGCGCCCAGGCCCACGGCGCAAAATACGGCGGCAAGAGCGCAGGATCCTTCGGCGACGCGGGCTGCTTCTCGTTCTACCCCACCAAGAACCTCGGCTGCTTCGGCGACGGCGGCGCGATCGTGACCGACGACAAAACGCTGGCGGAGAAAATCCGAATATTCCGCAATTACGGCAGCGAAAAGAAATATTACAACAGCGTGGCTGGGACCAATTCCCGGCTCGACGAGCTGCAGGCGGGCCTGCTGCGGGTGCGGCTGGGGCACATGGACGAACTGAACGACGAAAAGAACCGGATCGCCGGCCGTTATTTTGCCGGGATCCGGAACCGGAAGATCTTACTGCCCTCCCCCGCGGAAGACACAGAGAACGTGTGGCACCAGTTCGTGATCCGGTGCGAGGAACGGGACCGGTTGCAGCAGTTTCTCGCGGACCGGGGCATCGGGACGATGATCCACTACCCCGTTCCGCCCCATTTGTCCGGAGCATACGCGCACCTCGGGCTCGGTCCCGGAAGCCTGCCCGTGACGGAGCGGCTGGCGGACACGGTCCTCTCGCTGCCGAGCTTTATCGGGCTGACGGAGGAAGACCAGACATATATTATCGACGCGGTAAACGCTTTCTGAATTTACGGCGCGCCGCAAAGGAGACCAGACCATGACCGGAAAATATATCGCCCTGCCGACTTTCTGCGGGGAGCGCGGCGCGCTGAGCGTCGCGGAGGGCTGCAAAGAAGCGCCTTTTGAGATCCGACGCGCATTTTTTCTCTACGATCTGCCGGAGCTCGCGCACCGGGGCCGCCATATTTACCGCAGACAGGAGCTTGTGGTCTGTGTTCACGGCGCCTGCCGCGTGATGATCGACGACGGCGCGGGAGAAACGGTTTTCGAGCTGAACGATCCGGCGCGGGGGCTTCTGATCCCCGCGGATACCTGGCGGGATATCTCCGATTTTGCGCCGGGCACCGTTCTTGCGGTGCTGTCCGACGCGCTCTTCAGCGAGGACGATTATCTCTGGGACCGGGACGCTCTGGGGCGGGAAAGGACGGCGGACTGACATGACGATCATCGTGACCGGCGGCGCCGGCTTCATCGGCAGCAACTTTTTATATTACTATACGAACAAATACCCCGACCGGCGCGTCGTCTGCATCGACAAGCTGACCTACGCCGGAAATTTCGACACGATCGCGCCGCTGACGGCGCAGGAAAATTTCCGGTTTTACAAGACGGATCTTTGCGACCGGGACGCGATTTTTGAGATATTCGAAGCGGAAAAGCCAGACGCCGTGGTCAACTTCGCGGCGGAAAGCCACGTGGACCGGTCCATCGAAGACCCCGCAGTGTTCCTGCACACCAACATTCTGGGCGTGCAGACGCTGATGGACGCCTGCCGGACCTTCGGAAACGTCCGGTTCCATCAGATTTCCACCGACGAGGTCTACGGCGACCTGCCGCTGGACCGGCCGGAGCTCGTTTTCAGCGAGAGCTCGCCCCTGCGGACCTCGTCACCCTACTCGGCGTCGAAAGCCGGGGCGGACCTTCTCGTTCTGGCATACCACAGGACCTTCGGGCTGCCGGTCACCGTTTCCCGCTGCTCCAACAACTACGGGCGGTTCCAGTTCCCGGAGAAGCTGATCCCGCTGATGACCATCCGCGCCCTTGCGGACAAACCGCTGCCCGTTTACGGCACGGGCCTGAACGTCCGCGACTGGATCCACGTGGACGACCACTGCCGCGCCGTGGACGCGATCCTCGAAAAAGGCACGGTGGGAGAGATCTATAACGTAGGCGGCCGGTGCGAGGTGCGCAATATCGACGTGGTGAAGACGATCTGCGCTGTGCTCGGCAAGCCGGAATCCCTGATCACCTTCGTCAGCGACCGCAAGGGGCACGATCTTCGCTACGCGATCAACGCGGAAAAGCTGGAAACCGGGCTGGGCTGGGCGCCGCAGACCGATTTCAATACCGGCCTTACCCAGACCGTGCGCTGGTACGCCGATCACCCGCAGTGGTGGCCGCCGCTGCTGTCCAGATAAAAAAATGGAACCGGTTCAGGGCGAACCGGTTCTTTTTATTTCTGAATCCCGAGATGATTCTATGACCGTGTCGATCTGGTACAGCGGTCTTTTTTTTGCCTGCATGAGGATTTTATAAAGATATTCGCCGAGGATCCGCAGACCGACGTTCAGGATCAGGCAGACGAGACTCAGCGACGCGGCAAAGCACAGGGGCAGATGAAACGCCCCGTCTCTGACGCTGACCGCGATCAGCGCGGCGCCGAAGCCGAGAAACAGCAGAAGGCTGATTGCCGCAAGGACCGAAAAGAGCTTGACGGGCGCGGACGTGTGCGACAGCATCGCGTCAACGCCCAGCTTCAGGCGCCTGCGGAAGCTGTAATTGGAGGTGCCCGCCGCGCGGGGGAACCGCTCGTGCGTCACGATCGCGGTTTTCAGCCCCAGAGAGGTGACCAGCACCGGCATGAAGAACGATTCCTCGTCGTGCTCGCGCAGCATGGCGATCGCCTTTTTGCTCATCAGACGGTAATTCGCGTGCTGCGGGATCAGCTTCGGGTTGAATCTGCCCATGAAGGAATAAAACATCCGCGAGGTCAGCCGGACGAATCCGCTGTCCTGCCTGCGGGAGCTGCGCACGCCGAAGACCATGTCGCAGCCGTTGTGATACTCCTCCACCATCCGGTCGACGGCGGAGATATCGTCCTGCAGGTCGCTGTCCATGGTGATCACCAGATCCGCGTACCGCTGCGCGTAATCCATCCCCGCCAGCAGCGCGTTCTGCGCGCCGGAATTGCGGGCAAGATTCACGCCGCAGAAATACTCCGACTCCCCGTGAAAGCGTCTGATCGTCTCCCAGGTGCCGTCGGTCGAGCCGTCGTTGACGAACAGGATCCGGCTTTGCCCGTCGACGCTTCCGGAAGCGATCAGCGATTTCAGCTTTTCAAGCACGATCGGCGCGGTCACAAGAAGCGTGTCCTCGTCGTAATAGCAGGGAATCACAAAATACAGCACGTCGCCCACGACTGCGCCCCCTTTCGGAATTTATGACAAATCCAATCATACCACCTGCGGAGAAAAAAATCAATATTGGATTTCTTATCCGCTTTCCGTGCCGAGCGGAAACGTTCCTTACTGCACAGGCTCCCCGGCGGAATCCGCGCGGGCGGAACAGACCGGGCACTTTTTAAAGACGGGCAGACGCAGCGTCTGGAATTCCTGATGCAGGCCGTCGTACATCAGCAGCCGGCCGGTAAGCAGCTCCCCCGCGCCGGTAATATATTTGACCGCCTCCATCGCCTGCATGCAGCCGACCGCGCCCGCCGCTGCGCCGACCACCCCCGCCGCCCGGCAGGCGGCGGCAGTATCCGGCTCCGGCGGCGCCCCGAACACGCAGCGATAGCAGGGCCCCTGCCCGGGGACATAAGTCAGAAGCTGGCCGCCGAAGCGGAGGATCCCCGCGTGACAGAAGGGCTTTCCCATTCTCACGCAGGCGTCGTTGATGAGATATTTCGTCGGGAAATTATCGGTACAGTCAAGAATGAAATCGTAATCTGCGATGATTTCGCCGATATTCTCCGCGGTGACGCCCGCCGGGTATAGTCTGACCCGCAACGCCGGATCGAGCGCCAGCAGCCGGTCCTCCGCGGATGCGACCTTCGGTCTGCCGAGATCCTTTGTGCCGTGCAGCACCTGACGCTGCAGGTTGGAAAGCTCCACGGTGTCCGGATCGGCGATCCCGACCGTCCCGACGCCCGCCGCGGCAAGATACAGAGCCGCAGGGGAACCGAGACCTCCCGCGCCGATCACCAGAACCTTCGCCGCCAGCAGCTTTTCCTGTCCTTCCGGCCCGATCTCTTTTAATTCAATATTGCGGGCATATCGCTCCCGCTGTTCGCCTGTCAGCGCCATGTGCGTCCCGTCCTTTTCATCCTGCTTCAATTCCTTCGTATATTCTTTTTATAACACTCCCGGCAGCCCGTGTCAATAGCGCAGCTCCTATTGACAATGTATAATTAATGCATTATAATATATTTCCGAAATCACACAAACTGCTGATTCTGTATCGGGAGGTATTCAAAATGAAGAAATTTTTCGCGCTTACGCTTTCCCTTCTTCTTCTGCTGATGACAGCCGTTCCTGCGTTCGCGGAGGACGCGGCGGAGCAGACGCAGGCGGCGATCGTCGTGCCCGGCGTCGTGGAATCCATGCTGAATATTTATGAGGAAACGAACTACGGACAGCGGTTTTACGCCCCTGCCCGCGACTTTATCCGCGACAGCGATAACATCAAAAAACTCGTCTTCGCCGCGCTCAAATCCCTGTTTCTGTTCAGCGACAAAGATCTTGACGAGCTGCTGGTTCAGCTCAACGACGCGGCGGTGGGTGCGCTGAAAATGAATCCGGACGGCACCTCCGCCTACGATATCCGCACCGCGGTCTCCGGCGTGCAGAACAGCTCCGTCGCCGCGCTGCAGAACAGCGGCCGCTGGGGCGACGTGGACAACGGCGGCGCGATCGCCCTGCCGCTTGCGGAGCGGATCGGCGCGGATAACGTTTTTATTTTCAGTTATGACTGGCGGCTCGGCTCCACCGAGCTTGCGGATTCTCTGCGGGATTTCGTCGGGGACGTCAGGGCGCTCACCGGCGCGGAGAAAATCAATCTGTACGGAAACTCCTACGGCTGTCAGGTCGTGGCGAAATACCTGTATGAATACGGCAGCGGCGACGTGATCGGGCGCGTCGTATTCAACGCGCCGGCATGGCGGGGCACCAGAATTTTCAAAGCCCTGATCACCGACAGCAAAGACGATCTGATCTTCAATATCGACGCCGGCGCCCGGGTGCTGCTCCGCTTTATTCTCAACGAATTCAACGCGGAGCCCGTCGCGAAGCTGATCCCGAAGCGCATCGTCCGTCAGGTGGCGTACACGCTGATCAAAAACACGGTGGATAAATATCTGCTGTATTCGCCGGGTCTGTGGTGCTGCTGCGCCGTGGAGGATTATGAGCAGATGAAAGCAAAGCTGCTTGACCCGACGGAAAACGCGGCGCTGATCGCGACGGTCGACGACGCGCAGTACGGCATCATGCGGCACATCCCCGAAATGCTGGAACAGGCGCAGAATGAGGGCATCGCGGTGGCGATCACCATGAACGACGGCACAAAGCTGTTCGCCGGCGACAACATCGACGGCGACGGCGTGATCGACGCGGTCAGCGCCTGCGGCTGCGAAGCCGTGCCCTACGGCAAACACTTCACCGACGGCAGGACCGGCGTTCACGTCTCCCCCGGCAACAATCTCGACCTGACGGATTCCTTCCTGCCGGAGCGGACCTGGGTCACCACCGGGCAGACCCACGGCCAGAGCTATTGGGACGACGTCACGGCAAGGCTGATCCCGACGCTGCTGCTGACGGATGAGATCGCAACCGTGTTCAGCGACCCGGACTTCCCGCAATTCCTTGATTCCCACTGCCCCGCCGACGATATTTCCCTCGTGCTGACCGGCGGCGCGGAAAAAACGCTGAATCCCGCGGCGGGAAAAATCACAGCGGAGATCCGCAACAATTCCGGCGAAAACAACGTGACGCTGACGGGTGTCACGGTCTGCGGCATCCCCTATATCGCCTCGCCCGCCCTCGGTACGCTGAAGCCGGGAGAGACAAAAACGATCACCCTGACCCCGCTGAAAAAGAGCGCGGACCCCGCCTACGGCAGCGTCAGGATCACCTATATCGACAGCGGGATCATTCCGCTGGCAAAATCCAGGTCTTTCGCCTTTAAGATCGGCTGAACCGCGCCCGTTTTGCCGCGGCAAACAAAAAAACAATCCCCGACCCGCTCCGAATGCCGGCAGACTGTCGGCATTCGGCATTTTTTACAAAAAAATCGTTGAAATATCGCGGATTTTATGATAAGCTGAATGCAGATACCGTAAAGGAGGAATCGTTATGGCAAAATGCCCGAACTGCGGCAGGCATCTGCACCTGACCGACTGGAAGCCGGACTGCCCCGGATGCGGCGTCAACCTCAATTATTTCAACGCAAACGAACGGCTGCTGGTTGACTCGGAAAAAGCGGAGGTCGAGCACGCGCACTTTCAGCCGAAGGTGGACCGGGCGAAGGCCGCGTATAAAGGCTCGAAGCCGGCGATCCTGCGCATTATCTTTACGATTCTGCCGGTCGGCGCACTGTTTCTGCCGCTGTGCAGGATCATCGAGGATACAAAACCGGTTTCCGTGACCGTGATCGACGTGTACAAGTTCATATCCTCGCACGATATCGGGGCGATTCTCGGCGCGGGAAGTCTCGGCGTGTGCATCGCCGCGCTGTTGCTTTCCGCCGCGATGATCCTCGTTTGTCTGATCAGCATTATCGCGTCTCTCGGCAAACACGGCAAGGGCAGAACAATCGCGCTGTATTCCGTCATGGCCTGCGCGGCGGTTGTGTCCCTGGTCTGCTTTGTGAGTTTTATACCGAAGATCGCGTGGAGCTCCGATCCGGGAATCAGCGGCTTGTTCGGCGAGCTGTTCAGCCGTACGGAAAAGGTCGGCCTTGAAATCGGGATCGGCGGGATTCTTTACGTTCTGCTTCAGATCTTCAGCTGGGTGTGGAATTTCATCGTGATCCGCAAGGGGATCCCCGTAAAATATAAACAATGCATCATCGGCGGCCTGCCGAGTGAGGAGTATTTCTCTTATATCGAGCAAGGCATTTCCCAGGACGCGCTGCGGCGCAAAATGCTGGTGGCGCTGACGCGGCTGCAGCTTGACAACGCGAAAAAAGAAGAGGAGGCGGCGTCATG
>CACYHJ010000027.1 GCA_902774165.1 Oscillospiraceae bacterium | reverse complement strand
CGGTCGAAACCATCGAATACGATCCCAACCGTTCCGCGCACAACGCGCTGGTCAAGTATGAAGACGGCGAATACCGTTACATCCTTGCTCCCGAAGGCCTCAAGGTCGGCGCAACGGTTCGCGCAGGCGCTGACGCCGACATCATCGCCGGCAACGCCCTGCCCCTGCTCAACATCCCGGTCGGTACCTTCATCCACAACGTTGAGCTTTACCCCGGCCGCGGCGGCCAGCTCGCCAGAGCAGCCGGCAACGGCGCTCAGCTCATGGCAAAAGAAGGCGGCTTCGCCCTGCTTCGTCTGACCTCCGGTGAACTGAGAAACGTCCCCATCACCTGCATCGCGACCATCGGCGTCGTCGGCAACGGCGACCACGAAAACGTCAAGATCGGTAAAGCGGGCCGCACCCGTCACATGGGCATCCGTCCGACCGTTCGCGGTTCCGTCATGAACCCCAACGACCACCCGCACGGCGGTGGTGAAGGCAAATCCCCGATCGGCCGTCCCGGCCCGGTCACCCCGTGGGGCAAGCCCGCGCTCGGCCTGAAGACCAGAGCCAGGAAAAAGCCTTCCGACAAGCTGATCGTCAAGCGTCGTAACGGCAAGTAAGAGTGAGAGGAGCGAATAACGAATGAGCAGAAGTACTAAAAAAGGACCTTTCGTGCAGCCCAAGCTGCTCAAGAGAGTCGTCGAAATGAACAAGACCGGCGAAAAGGTCGTTCTCAAGACCTGGAGCCGCAGCTCGACAATATTCCCCGACTTCGTCGGCCACACCTTCGCCGTTCATGATGGACGCAAGCACGTTCCGGTTTACGTTACGGAAGATATGGTCGGTCACAAGCTCGGTGAATTTGCGCCGACCAGAACCTTCAGAGGTCATGCCGGCTCCAAAACATCGAATTCGGGTAAATAAGGTCGAAAGGAGTGTAATTTATGCAAGCAACTGCAAAAGCAACCTATGTGCGCATTACGCCTCGTAAGGTTCAGATTGTGCTTGACTTGATCCGCAATCAACCTGTTGATAAAGCGGCAGCAATTCTCAAATACACGCCCAAGGCCGCGTGTGAACCGCTTCAGAAACTTCTCAAATCCGCAATGGCTAACGCGGAAAACAACTACGACATGGACCTTTCGACCTGCCGCGTCGTCGAGGCGCGCGTAGATCAGGGCCCCACCCTCAAGAGGATCAGACCCAGAGACAAGGGCCGCGCGTACAGGATCAACAAGAAAACCTCGCACATCACCCTTGTCATCGAGGACGCCGAATAAGAGGAGAGGAGGAATATTATGGGTCAGAAAATCAATCCCACCGGTCTTCGCATCGGTGTTATCAAAGACTGGGAATCCCGCTGGTATGCGGATAAGAGCGATTTCGGCGACACTCTCGTGTCCGACAACAAGCTCCGTAATTACCTTCTCGAGAGCCTTGCGCCCGCAGGCGTGCCGAAGGTCGAGATCGAGCGCGATCCCAAGAGAGTGCGCATCAACATCCACTGCGCAAAGCCCGGCATCGTGATCGGTAAGGGCGGCGCTGAGATCGAGAAGCTGAAGGCGACCTGCAAGAAGCTCCTCGGCGGCGACAAGGATGTTTTCATCAACATCATCGAGATCAAACAGCCCGACCTCAACGCGCAGCTCGTCGCGAGAAGCATCGCCGACCAGCTCGAAAAGCGCGTCTCCTTCCGCCGCGCGGTCAAGCAGGCCATCGGCAGAACCATGAGACTGGGCGCCAGAGGTATTAAAATCCAGGTCAGCGGCAGACTCGGCGGCGCCGAGATCGCCCGCAGCGAGTCCTATCATGAGGGCACCATCCCGCTTCAGACCATCCGCGCCGACATCGACTACGGCTTCACGGAGGCGCACACCACCTACGGCCGTCTGGGCGTCAAGGTGTGGGTTTACAGAGGCGAAGTGCTTCACGATACCCGCAGAACCAATTCACGCAGAAGGGAGAGAGCCTGATGTTACTGCCGAAAAGAGTAAAATACCGCAGAGTACAGAGAGGCCGTATGAAGGGCGAGGCCCACAGAGGCAACGTCGTCAACTACGGTGAGTACGGTCTGCAGGCTCTTGAGCCCGCGTGGATCACTTCCAATCAGATTGAGGCCGCCCGTATCGCCATGACGCGTTACACCAAGAGAGGCGGTAAGGTCTGGATCAAGATCTTCCCCGACAAGCCCATCACCGAGAAACCCGCCGAGACCCGCATGGGCTCCGGTAAAGGTTCTCCCGAGTACTGGGTTGCGGTCGTTAAGCCCGGCAGAGTTCTTTTCGAGATGGCCGGCGTTGATGAGGCTGTCGCGAGAGAGGCGCTGCGCCTTGCCGCGAACAAGCTTCCCATCAAGTGCAAGTTTGTGAAAAAAGAAGAACAGGGTGGTGAGCAGTAATGAAAGCCAGTGAAATCAGAAATATGTCTTCACAGGAGCTGGATGCTAAGCTCCTTGAGCTGAAGGATGAGCTTTTTAAACTGCGCTTCCAGCAGACCATCAACCAGCTCGACAACCCGATGCGTATCAAGGCCGTGAAGAAGGATATCGCCAGGATCAAGACGGTCCAGCGCGACATCGAGCTCAAAGGCGCGGACGCGTGAGTAAGGGAGGACAGCATCAATGGAAAGAAATTTAAGAAAAACCCGCGTGGGCATCGTATCCAGCGATAAGATGGACAAGACGGTCGTCGTTTCCGTGCGCGACGGTGTCAGACATCCTCTTTATAAGAAGATCGTCAACAAGACCATTAAACTCAAGGCTCACGACGAGAACAACGAATGCGGCGTCGGTGACCGCGTTCGCGTGATGGAGACAAGACCCCTCTCCAAAGACAAGAGATGGCGCGTTGTCGAGATCATCGAGAAAGCGAAGTAAGGAGGCAATACCGTGATACAGCAGCAAACTTTGCTGAAGGTTGCCGACAATACCGGTGCGAAAGAAATCATGTGCATCCGCGTACTCGGCGGCTCCGGCAGAAAATACGCCAACATCGGCGACGTGATCGTCGCTTCTGTTAAAAAAGCAACACCCGGCGGCGTTGTGAAAAAGGGTGATGTTGTCAAGGCGGTTATTGTCCGTTCGGCAACCGGCGTCCGCCGCAATGACGGCACCTACATCCGTTTTGACGAGAACGCGGCAGTCATTATCGGCAACGATAAGTCTCCCAAGGGTACCCGTATTTTCGGACCTGTCGCGAGAGAGCTTCGTGAGAAGGAATATCTCAAGATCCTTTCTCTGGCTCCCGAAGTGCTTTGATGGAGGGCTGAAGAATGAGTAAAGTACATGTCAAGACCGGCGATACCGTCGTCGTCATCAACGGCAAGGATCGCATGAAGACCGGCAAGGTCATGCAGGTCAGCCCTTCCGAGGGTAAGGTCATCGTCGAGGGCGTCAACATCGTCACCAAGCACGTCAAGCCCCGCAAGATGGGCGAGCCCGGCGGCCTGATCAAGGCCGAGGCGGCGCTCTACGCGTCCAAGGTTCAGCTTGTCTGCCCCAAGTGCAACAAGCCCGCCCGCGTAGGCCGCATCGTCAAGGACGGCAAGAAATTCCGCGTCTGCAAAAAGTGCGGCGCGCAGTTTGAATAAGGAGGAGCGTTGAATTATGGCAAGACTCAAGGATTACTATAAAGAAGAAGTCGCTCCTGCTCTTATGAAGAAGTTCGGCTACAAGAGCGTTATGCAGATCCCGAAGATCGACAAAGTCGTGATCAACGTGGGCGTCGGCGAGGCCAGAGAGAATCCGAAGGCCATCGAGGCCACCTGCCACGATATCGCTCAGATCACCGGCCAGAAGCCCGTCGTCTGCAACGCGAAGAAGTCCGTCGCGAACTTCAAGCTTCGTGAAGGCATGCCCAACGGCGTGAAGGTCACGCTCAGAGGCGAGAAGATGTATGAGTTCATCGACAGATTCTTCAATCTTGCGCTTCCCCGCGTCCGCGACTTCAGAGGCATCAACCCCAACTCCTTTGACGGCAGAGGCAACTATGCCATGGGCGTCAGAGAGCAGCTGATCTTCCCCGAGATCGAGTACGACAAGGTCGACAAGGTCCGCGGAATGGACATCTGCTTCGTCACCACCGCCGCCACCGATGAGGAAGCCAAAGAGCTGCTCACTCTTATGGGCGCTCCGTTCGCGAAATAAGGAGGTAAAGAAATGGCCAAGACTTCAATGAAAGTTAAGCAGGCTCGTCCCGCGAAATTTTCTACCCGTGAATACAACAGATGCAAGATCTGCGGCAGGCCCCACGCTTACCTTCGTAAGTACGGCGTATGCCGGATCTGCTTCAGAGAGCTGGCGCACAAGGGCCAGATCCCCGGCGTCAAAAAAGCAAGCTGGTAATAGCATTAGAAGGAGGTTAACGGTATGCAGATTACTGATTCCATCGCTGATATGCTCACCCGTATCCGCAACGCGGACGCGGCCAAGCACGATACGGTCAGCATCCCCGCTTCCAACATGAAAAAGGCTATTGCCCAGATTCTTGTTGACGAGGGTTATGTAAAAGGATTCAAAGTGATTGAGGACGGCAAGCAGGGCATCATCGAGGTGACCCTGAAGTACGGTCCCAACAAGTCCCACATCATCAAGGGCATCCGCCGCGTTTCCAAACCCGGCCTGCGCATCTACGCTGATGTGGAGAATATGCCGAAGGTCATGAACGGCCTCGGTATCGCGATTCTGTCGACGTCCAAGGGCATCATGACCGACAAGAAGGCCCGCAAGGAGAACGTCGGCGGCGAAGTGCTCGCGTTCGTTTGGTAAGGAGGTAAACAGGAATGTCACGTATCGGCAAAAAGCCCATCGCCGTTCCGGCTGGTGTTGAGGTCAAGATCGACGGCAGCACCGTTACCGCAAAAGGCCCCCAGGGGACCCTTACCGGAACGTTCAACAGCAACATGAAAATCGAACTCGACGGCGCGACGATCAACGTCACCCGCCCGAACGATTCCAATCTGAACAAATCTCTCCACGGCCTGACCCGCACCCTTGTTTCCAATATGGTCGAGGGCGTCGCGCACGGCTTTAAGAAAGAGCTGGAGATCAACGGTATCGGTTACCGTGCCGAGCTGCAGGGCACCACGCTCGTCCTCACCGTGGGTTATTCCCACAAGGTCGAGATGCCCGCGCCCGAGGGAATCAAGATTGAGCTTCCCTCCCAGACGAAGATCGTCATCTCCGGTCCCGACAAGCAGAAGGTCGGCCAGTTCGCGGCCGAGATTCGCGGCGTCCGTCCGCCTGAGCCTTACAAAGGAAAGGGCATCAAGTATGTTGATGAACACATCCGCCGTAAGGAAGGCAAGGCCGGTAAGGGTAAATAAGTAAAAGGAGTGATTTGAAATGGTCAACAGAACGGACAGCAATAAAGCAAGAGTCAAGCGCCATCAGAGAGTCCGCAACAAGATCAGCGGTACTCCGGAGCGTCCGCGTCTTTCCGTATATCGTTCCCTGAAGCATATTTACGCCCAGCTTATCGATGACGTCAACGGTGTTACGCTGGTCAGCGCTTCCACCGTCGAAAAGGATTTCGCCGATTACGGCGGAAATAAAGACGCCGCCTCCAAGGTTGGCAAACTGTTAGCAGAGCGCGCGACGGCAAAGGGCATCGACACCTGCGTCTTTGACCGCGGCGGCTACATCTATCACGGCCGTGTTCAGAGCCTGGCCGAAGGCGCCCGCGAGGGCGGCCTCAAGTTCTGAGAAAGGGAGGAATACTTTTGGCTAAGTTTGATGGACAGCGCAAAGACGATAAACGTAAAGACGCGCAGAAGAAAGACGACGAGTTCCAGGAGAGAGTCGTTCATATCAACCGTGTTGCCAAGACCGTAAAGGGCGGCCGTATCTTCAAGTTCGCGGCTCTCGTGGTCGTCGGCGACGGCAAGGGCACCGTAGGCTTCGGTCTCGGCAAGTCCGGCGAAGTGCCCGACGCGATCCGCAAGGGCATCGAGGACGCTAAGAAGAACCTTGTCAAGGTCGCGCTCAAGGGCACGACGATCCCCCACGAGGTTCTCGGCAAGTTCGGCGCCGGCACGGTGCTGCTCAAGCCCGCCGCTCCCGGTACCGGCGTTATCGCCGGCGGCGCGGTTCGTGACGTGCTCGAGGCTGCGGGCGTGAAGGACGTCAGAGCGAAGGCGCTGCGCTCCAACAACCCCTGCAACGTGCTCAGAGCCACCATGGACGGCCTTCTTCAGCTTCGCAACGCTGAGGAAGTCGCGGCGACGAGAGACAAATCCGTTAAGGAAATTTTTGAGTAAGGAGTGTATGACATGGCAGATTTGAAGGTAAAACTCGTCAAGAGCCTTATCGGCAGCAAGAAAGATCAGATTGCCACCGCTTACGCTCTCGGTCTTCACCGCATCGGCGACGTTTCCGTTCAGCCGGACAACGCCCAGACCCGCGGCAAGATCAAAAAAATCGTTCACCTGCTTGAGGTCGAGGAATAAGAAAGGATAGGGTAGTATGAAACTGCACGAGTTATCACCTGCCGAGGGCTCCAAGAAGGACGTCAAGAGAATCGGCAGAGGCCCCGCTTCCGGTCAGGGTAAAACCGCCGGCAAGGGCCATAAGGGACAGAAGGCACGTGCCGGCAGAGGACCCCGTCCGGGCTTTGAAGGCGGTCAGATGCCCCTCCAGAGACGTGTTCCCAAGAGAGGCTTCAACAACATCTTCGCCAAAGAGATCGCGATCGTCAACGTCGCGGATCTGGAGGAGCGTTTTGAAGACGGCGCCGTCGTCGACGCAGCCGCTCTCATCGAGGCAGGTCTTGTAAAAAAAGAGCTTGACGGGATCAAGATTCTCGCCGAAGGCGAGCTGACCAAGAAGCTCACCGTAAAAGTCAACGCGTTTTCCGAGGCAGCCAAAGCGAAGATCGAGGCCGCCGGCGGCACTGCGGAAGTGATATAACAGACTTTCGGAATGTCGAAATAAGGAAGGAGCGTAGATTTAATGTTACAAACGATTAAAAACGCGTGGAAGGTTCCGGATCTGCGTAAAAAGATCCTTTTTACCGCGCTGATACTTCTGATTTTCAGAATCGGCGCCGCGCTTCCGGTCCCCTTCCTCAATATCGGCGAATCGGGATTGTTCGACGCCAATGAAAACACTTTCATGGCGTATCTGACGATGATGAACGGTAACGCATTCAACTACGGTACGTTGTTTGCAATGTCGATCACCCCGTACATCAACTCCTCAATTATCATTCAGCTTCTGACTGTCGCGATCCCCGCCCTGGAGAGACTCTCCAAAGAAGGCGAGGAAGGCAGAAAGAAGATCTCCGCCATTACCCGTTATGTGGCCGTCGCTCTTGCGGTGATCCAGAGTATTGCGTACTATCTGTATATCAGAAGCAACAATTTCCTCTCCACCGACGCTTCGGGCGCAGCCCTGAAAGGTTTTGCCGCGGTGTTCCAGGCGCTTGTGATCATCATCGTGCTTGCCGCGGGCAGCACGCTGGTCATCTGGCTGGGTGAGCAGATCAACGCGAAGGGTATCGGCAACGGTATTTCCATGATCCTCTTCGCGGGCATCATTTCGAGAATTCCCACCACCGTTACGATGATGTACCAGAACTTCTCGAGAATGGGTGCGAACCTTGTGGTTATCCCGATCGCCGCGATCGTCATGCTGCTTATGATCCCCTATATCGTATGGATGGACAACGCCGAACAGCGGATCCCCGTTCAGTACGCCAAGCGGGTCGTCGGCAGAAAGATGTACGGCGGGCAGAACTCCTACATTCCGATCAAGGTCAATATGTCGGGCGTTCTTCCCATCATTTTCGCCAGCTCCATTCTCTCGATCCCGCCCACGATCAACATGTTCGTCCAGGCGTCCGAAGAGAATAAGGCAGGCCTTTACAAGTGGCTGTTCCACCCCTTTGAGCAGGATCACTGGGTCTACGGAATCATCTACTTCATTCTGATCATCTTCTTCGCGTATTTCTATTCGGCGATCCAGTACAATCCCGTTGAGATGGCGAACAACCTCCGCAAGAACGGCGGTACGGTTCCCTTCGTCCGTCCCGGCAAGCCGACCTCCGACTACATCGCGAAGATCATCTCCAAGATCGTGCTTCTCGGCGCGCTGCTGCTCAGCGTCGTCGCGATTTTCCCGATCATCTTCTCGCAGATTGCCTCCCTCACGGGCGCGACGGTCACCGGTATTTCGATGGGCGGTACCTCCGTCATCATCGTCGTCGGTGTTGCGCTTGAGACGGTAAGACAGCTGGAGAGCCAGATGATGATGCGTCACTACAAGAGCTTCCTTGACTGATCGAGGTGCCCGGATGAATATCATTTTTCTCGGCGCCCCCGGCGCCGGCAAAGGGACACAGGCGGAGCGCGTGAGCGAAAAATACGCGATCCCCGCCGTGTCCACCGGCAACATCATCCGTGAGGCTCTGCGGAACGGGACCCCCACCGGCCTTCAGGCGAAAGCCTATATCGACGCCGGCCAGCTCGTTCCCGACGAGGTCGTCATCGGCATCATCAAAGAGCGGCTCGCCGCACCGGATTGCGCAGGCGGATTTATCCTTGACGGATTCCCCAGGACGATCCCCCAGGCGGAGGCGCTGGACAACATGGGCGTCAATATCGATAAGGTTATTGATATCGAAGTCCCGGACGAGTCGATCGTAAGAAGAATGTCCGGTCGAAGAGTCTGCAAGAATTGCGGCGCGTCCTATCACACCGAGTATAAGAAGCCGGTGCAGGAGGGTATTTGCGACCACTGCGGCGCCGGGCTGACCACCCGGAAGGACGACGCCCCCGAAACGGTGCTTGAGCGTCTCAAGGTTTATCACGCTGAGACGGAACCTTTAAAGGACTATTACAAAAAAACCGGTAAGCTTTTCATTGTGGAAGGGCAGGAAGAGGTCAGTGATACCGTCGCTCTTGTCATGAAAGCACTGGAGGCGTAACCGGAATGATAGTTCTGAAAACACGCAGAGAGATCGAGCTTCTGCGTGACGCGGGCAGAATATCGGCGGAAGCGCTGATGCGCGCCGGCGAGGCGGTAAAGCCGGGTGTGTCCACCTGGGAGATCGACGAGATCGCCCGGAAATACATCCTGCGGCAGGGAGCGAAACCGAACTTCCTGCATTACAACGGGTTTCCCGCCACTGCCTGCATCTCAGTAAACGAAGAAGTGATTCACGGCATTCCGAGCCGCAAGCGGATACTTCATGAGGGTGACATCGTGAGTATCGACTTGGGCGCCTTGTATCAAGGCTATCACGGCGATAACGCCGCAACTTTTGCCGTCGGACGGATCTCCGACGAGGCACAGCGGCTGATCGACACAACGCGGGAGTCCCTTGCAATCGGGCTTTCGAAGGCTGTCGGCGGCGGCAGAGTCGGTGATATCGGAGCGGCTGTCTGTGAATATTGCGAATCCCGCGGTTACGGCGTTGTCAGGGAATACACCGGTCACGGTGTGGGCAGGGACCTTCACGAAGACCCCGCGGTTCCCAACTACGGCACGGCCGGGCGCGGCGCAAGACTGCTTCCCGGAATGGTCATTGCCATCGAACCCATGATCAACATGGGGACGCATAAGGTCCGATCGCTTCCCGACGGCTGGACGGTCGTCACGCTGGACGGCAAATACGCCGCCCACTTCGAAAGAACGGTTGCGATTACCGACGGCGAATGCGATGTCCTGACCCCGTGGACCCTCTGATCGGATGGACACGGCGGCAGGCGCGGTAGTGATTTCCGGCGCCGGCAGGGACAAGGGGGAATATCTGGCGGTCGTTTCCGCAAGCGCCGATCGGGTGTTTGTGTGCAACGGCGCGGACCGTCCCCTGGAAAGACCGAAGGCAAAAAATCCCGTTCACATCATTGAAACGGGGAAAACGCTGCCTCCCGAAGCAATGCGCGGCAACCGGGCGCTGAAAAAGGCGCTGCGCCGCCTGCGCGGGGAGGAAGCGGTCCGGATCGGGGATCCCCCCGAACTTTGAGAAAGGCAAGGTAGATAAGAGATGTCCAAACAGGATATGATCGAGATCGAAGGTATCGTCGTAGAAGCGCTGCCCAACACAAACTTCAAGGTAGAGCTCGAAAACGGCGCACAGATCCTCGCCACGATCTCCGGAAAGCTCAGGATGAATTTTATCAGAATCCTGCCCGGCGATAAAGTAACGATCGAAATGTCACCCTACGATCTCACGCGCGGACGCATCACCTGGCGTTCGAAGTAATTCATAAGCATTAAATTAGGAGGTATTACAATGAAAGTCAGACCTTCTGTAAAGAAAATTTGCGAGAAGTGCAAAATCATCAAGCGCAAGGGAAAAGTCATGGTTATCTGTGAGAATCCCAAGCACAAACAGCGTCAGGGCTGATCCCTGAAAACCGTTATTGGAGGTGCAGTTGACAAATGGCACGTATTTCCGGTGTTGACCTTCCCAGAGAGAAAAGAGTGGAGATCGCTCTCACCTATATCTATGGCATAGGCCGCAAAACCGCAAACGACATTATCAAGGCGACCGGAGTGGATCCCGACATCCGTGTCAAGGATCTTTCCGAGAGCGATGTTTCCAAGCTCCGTGAGTATATCGACCACAACGTGAAGGTCGAAGGCGATCTCAGACGTGAAACCGCGTATGACATCAAGAGACTCATCGAGATCGGCTGCTACCGCGGCGTAAGACATCGTAAAGGGCTTCCCGTCAGAGGACAGCGTTCCAAGACCAACGCCCGTACACGCAAGGGTCCGAAGAAGACCATTGCCAACAAGAAGAAGTAAGGAGGATAGATTATGGCACTCAAAGGCGCAGGCGTAAAGAAAAACACATCCCGCAAACGCGTACAGAAAAAGAACGTAGAGCGCGGCGCAGCACACATTCAGTCCACCTTCAACAACACGATCGTTACCATCACTGATCCCCAGGGCAACGCGATTTCCTGGGCGAGCGCAGGTGAAATGGGCTTCAGAGGCTCCAGAAAGTCCACTCCCTTCGCGGCGCAGACTGCTGCCGAGACCGCGGCAAAGATCGCGATCGACCACGGCATGAAGACCGTTGAAGTGTTCATCAAGGGACCCGGCGCGGGCAGAGAGGCCGCCATCAGAGCGCTCCAGACCGCAGGCCTTGAGGTCACGATGATCAAGGACGTCACGCCCATTCCCCACAACGGATGCCGTCCGCCCAAAAGAAGACGCGTCTGAGTTTCAGAAGGAGGAAAAGTTTTATGGCAAGAAATATGCAGCCTATCGCGAAACGCTGCAAGGCGCTGGGCGTATCTCCCGCAGCAATGGGTTACGCCAAGAAAACGACCGAGCGCAATCCCAAGGGCCAGATGAGAAGAAAGCAGAGCGAGTACGGCCGTCAGCTGACCGAAAAGCAGAAGGTCAAGTTCGTCTACGGCATCCTTGAGAAGCAGTTCTCCGCTTACTATGAGAAAGCGGTCAAGATGCCCGGCAAGACCGGTGAAAATCTGCTTGCTCTCTGCGAGTCCCGTCTTGACAACGTGATTTTCCGTCTCGGCTTCGCCGCAACCCGCCGTCAGGCCCGTCAGCTCGTGTCCCACGCGCATTTCACCGTCGACGGCAAAAAAGTAAACATCCCCTCTTATCAGGTTAAACCCGGTCAGGTCATCGCTGTGAAGGAAAGCAGCCGTTCTTCCGTGCTGTTCCAGAGACTCACCGGCGAGGACGCTCCCTTTATTGCTACTCCCGAGTGGCTTGAGCTTGACAGAAACGAACTCAAGGGCAAGGTTGTCAGAATGCCCGTTCGTGAAGATGTCGACTTCCCCGTGGAAGAGCACCTCATCGTCGAGCACTATTCAAGATAATTCTTGCTTTCTTTGCAAGACTCTGGGATACGGCAGCGACTTGATTATATGAAACCAAGGAGGGTTTTGAATGATTGGAATTGAGAAGCCCAAAATAGAATCAGAGAGTCTCAACGCAAGCGGCACCAAAGGAAGATTCACTCTGGAACCTCTTGAGAGAGGTTACGGCATCACCCTCGGCAACAGCCTTCGCCGCATTCTCCTTTCGTCCCTGACCGGCTACGCGATCACGTCGATCAAAATCGACAACGTGCTGCACGAGTTTTCGACGATCGAAGGCGTCATGGAAGACGTTACCGAGATCATCCTGAATCTGAAGGAAGTCATTCTGAAGATCCACGGTACCGGCCCGAAGACCATGTATATTGATATCTCCGGCGAGCATGAGCTTGTCGCGGGAGATATCAAGCATGATTCCGAAGTTGAGATCATCAACCCCGAGAAGCACATTGCCACCCTGAACGCCGACGCCCATGTAAAAATGGAGCTGACCGCGGACATCGGCAGAGGT
>CACYHJ010000026.1 GCA_902774165.1 Oscillospiraceae bacterium | reverse complement strand
TATAATATATTTTTAAAGTATACGATGGGGCAGAATCCCGCCGGGCGGGATTCTCCGGGCCCCGTTCCGGCGCCGCGGGCGCCGGAACGTCAGACGGCCACGACGGCGGCGCCGGGAAAAGGAGGCGAAAGGAATGCGGAAAAAGTGGGAATTCTGCGCGGTGGACCGGGAGCGTTCGCTCTCGCTTTCCGAGTCCTGCGGGATCGCGCCTTTTACCGCGCTGCTTCTCTGCTCCCGGGGGATCGACACGCCCGACGCGGTGAACGCCTTTCTTGACGCGCGGGACGGCTTCGCGGACCCGTATTCCCTGAAGGATATGGACAAGGCTGCCGGGTGCGTCGCCGACGCGGTGGACCGGGGCGCGCGGATCTGCGTGTTCGGCGATTACGACGCCGACGGCGTGACGGCGGTTTCGGTGCTGTTCAGCTATCTGGAAGCGCTGGGCGCCGACGTGTTCTACCGCATCCCCTCCCGCAGCGAGGGCTACGGCCTGAACGCCGCCGAGGTGGAGGAGCTGGCGGCGCAGGGGGTTGCCCTGATCATCACCGTCGACAACGGGATCACCGCCTTTGAGGCCGCGGAAAAAGCGGCGCAGCTGGGCGTGGAGCTGGTGGTGACCGACCACCATAAGCCCGCCGGGACGCTGCCGGAGGCGGCGGCGGTGGTGGACCCGCACCGCCCGGACGATACCTCCGGCCTGCAGTGCCTTGCGGGCGTGGGCGTGGCGTTCCAGCTGGTCTGCGCCGTTGAGCGGGCGGATTATGAATCATTGCTGGAGGAGTATTCCCAGTACGTCGCCATCGGCACGGTGGCGGATCTGATGCCCCTGACCGGGGAGAACCGGCTGCTGGTCTCCGCGGGGCTGCGCTCCATGCGTTCCGCGCCGCTGCCCGGCGTGCAGGCGCTTGCCGAAAAGGCGGGCGTGGAGACCGGGAAGATCAATTCCGGCAACGTGGCGTTCGCCCTGGCGCCCCGCATCAACGCCGCCGGCAGAATGGGCGTCGCCGATACGGCGGTAAAGCTGCTGCTGAGCGACGATCCCGGCGAGGCGGAGTATTACGCCGGGGAGCTGGACCGGCAGAACGATCTGCGCCATGAGGCGGAAAACGCCATCGCCGCCGCCGCCCGCGACCTGTTGGCGGCGCACCCGGAGTACGCGTCGGACCGCATCGTCGTGCTCAGCGGCAAAGGCTGGCACGAGGGTGTGATCGGCATTGTCGCCTCCCGCATCGCGGAGCGCCTTGCGCGCCCGGTGATCATGATCACGGTGGGCGAGGACGGCGCCGCCAAGGGCTCCTGCCGCGGCGTGGAGGGCTTTTCCATCTTCGACGCGCTGAGCGCCTGCGCGGACCTTCTGACGAATTTCGGCGGCCATACCCTTGCCGCCGGGCTGGGGCTGCGGGCGGAGAATATCCCGCTGCTGCGCAGAAGGATCAACGAATACGCCGCCGGCTGCGTCCCGCCTCACCCGTCGCTGCAGATCAGCTGCCGGCTGAATCCCGCGGGCGTGAACAACGACCTGCTGGAGGAGCTGGAATCGCTGGAGCCCTTCGGCATGGGGAACCGCGAGCCGGTGTTTGCCCTCTGCGGCGTGACGGTGGCGGAGATCCGCGCCATCGGCGGCGGGAAGCACTGCCGGGTCACGCTGCGTAAAAATACCGCCGAGGTGACGGCGCTGCTGTTCGGCGCCGCGCCCGCCGCGCTGTCCTTCGCCGTGGGCGACCGGATCGACGCCGCGGTGCAGATCAAGAAAAACGTCTATAACGGCAGGGTCTCCCCGTCGGTGCAGATCAAGGCCTTCCGCTTTGCCGGCACGGATGAGGACGCGCTGTTCGATTCCTATATGATTTACCGCGCGCTGGACGCCGGCGACCCGCTTTCCGAGGAGGCCCGGCGGCGGCTGCTGCCGGACCGGGCGTTTGTTGCGAAGATTTACAAAACGGTCCGCGCCGAGGGGGCGGGCAGAAGCCCGGAGGCGCTGCTGCGGCTGACGGGGACGGGCGAGGCGGATTTCTGCCGTCTGCTGGTGGTCCTGCGGGCGCTGCGGGACGGCGGGCTGATCGCGTCCCGGGGTGAGGGCTTCCGCAGCGTGGAAGCGCCCAAAAGGATCAATCTGGAAGAAATCCCGGTGCTTTCAAGGCTTGGGTTTGTCAATCAATAACGACGGGAGGGACGGCAAATGGAGCAGATCATGACGGAAAACGGCTATCCGCAGCTGCGGGAGCTGCTGGCGCAGACCTTTGACGCGGCTGCGCTGACGGAGATCGACCGCGCCTACGCAAAAGCTGCGCTGGCGCACAAGGACCAGAAGCGGCAGTCCGGCGAGCCTTATATCATCCACCCCATCGCCGTCGCGAAGATCCTGTGCGAGCTGGGCATGGACGCGCCGTCCATCGAAACGGCGCTGCTGCACGACGTGGTGGAGGACACCCCCGTCACGCTGGAAGAGGTGCGGGCGGAATTCGGCGAGGAGATCGCCAGCCTTGTGGACGGCGTGACGAAGATCGGCAAGATCCCCCTGTCCACCCGCGAGGAGCAGCAGGCGGAGAACATCCGCAAGATGCTGCTGGCCATGTCGGAGGATATCCGCGTGATCATCATCAAGCTGGCGGACCGGCTGCACAATATGCGCACCCTGCAGCATATGACGGAGAAAAAACGGCGGGATAAGGCGCGCGAGACCCTTGAAATCTACGCCCCCATCGCCCACCGGCTCGGTATCCGCTGGGTCAAGGAGGAGCTGGAGGACCGGGCGATCATGTACCTCGACCCGGTGGCGTATAAGGAGATCGGGGACCAGCTTGCCGCCCAGAGCACCATGCGGCAGGAATTTCTCGACGATATCAAGGCCCGCATCCGCGAACGCGTGACGCCCATCTGCGCCGACGCGCGCATCGACGGGCGCATCAAGAGCATCAACGGCATCTATCGCAAGATGTATATGCAGAATAAGAATTTTGACCAGATCTACGACATTTACGCGGTGCGCATCATCGTCGACACGGTCAACGACTGCTATAACTGTCTGGGCGTGATCCACGACATGTTCCGTCCCATCCCCGGCAGGTTCAAGGACTATATCTCAACGCCGAAGCCGAATATGTACCAGTCCCTGCACACCACCTGCGTGGGCCGAGAGGGGCTGCCCTTCGAGGTGCAGATCCGCACCTGGGAGATGCACCGCACCGCAGAATACGGCGTCGCCGCCCACTGGAAATACAAGCTGGGCATGAAGGACAACGACAAGCCCGAGGCCCGCATGGCGTGGATCCGGCAGCTGCTGGAGACCCAGTCCTCCGCGGAGGACGTGACGGATATCGTCTCCGCCATCAAGAACGACCTGGTGCCGGAGGAGATCTACTGCCTGACGCCCAAGGGCGACGTGTTCCCGCTGCCCGCCGGCGCCACCGTGATCGACTTCGCCTACGCGATCCATTCCGAGGTGGGCAACCGCATGGTGGGCGCGAAGGTGGACGGCAGAATCGTCCCCATTGACTTCCGCCTTTCCACCGGGCAGATCGTCGAGATCATCACCTCGCCCCACGCCAACAAGGGGCCCAGCCGCGACTGGCTGAGCATCGTGCGCACCGGCAGCGCCAGAAGCAAGATCCGCCTGTGGTTCAAGCGGGAGCGCCGGGACGAGAACATCACCGAGGGGCGCGCCGCCTTCGAGCGGGAGCTGCGCAAGAACAACATCCGCATCCCGGAGGAGGAGAACGAGCGGTTCCTCGCCGATCTGGCGACCCGCTACCACTGCAACAGCGTGGAGGATTTCTACGCCTCCATCGGCTACGGCGGCATCCTTCTGAGCCATATCATGCCCCACGTGCGGGACGAATACAATAAGATCCTCAAGGCTGCGGAGCCGCAGAAGTCCGTCGAGGAGATCCGCGAGCAGATCCGCGCCGCCGAGGCGGCGCGCCTGCGGCCGAAGCACGGCGACGGCATCGTCATCGAGGGCATCGACAACTGCCTGGTCAAGATTTCCAAGTGCTGCAACCCGATCCCCGGCGACGAGATCATCGGCTTCATCACCCGCGGCCACGGCGTTTCCGTCCACAAGCGGGACTGCAACAACGTGCCCGCCGACATCGCGTCCAGCGCAGAGCCGGACCGCTGGGTGCGCGCCCACTGGGACGCGGACACCGACCGGAATTTCGGCGCCACGGTGCGCATTTCCTGCTCCGACCGGTACGGCCTGATGGCGGATATCACCGCCCTGCTTGCCAATATGCACGTGATGATTCTGAACATCTACACCCTCAGCAACAAGGAGAAAACCGGCGTCGCCGCCATCGTGCTGACGCTGTCGGTGGATTCGGTGGAGCAGCTGCGCACCGTGGCGGACCGGATCCGCAGGATCCGCGGCGTGACGGGCATTTCCCGCGGCTGAGCCGGCCTATGCCGGGATGAAAGAGGAGAATCGAAACAATGAATAAAAAGCTGTATAAATCCGCGATGGATAAAAAAATCGCCGGCGTCTGCGGCGGCATCGGGGAATATCTCAACATTGATTCCACCGTCATCCGCCTGATCTGGGTCTTTGCGGTTCTGTTTGCCGGAACCGGCGTACTGGCCTATCTGATCTGCGCGGTCGTGATGCCAGACCGTCCGCCGCTGGCGGACGATTCCGGCGTTCCCGATGAGGAAGACGGCCGATGAGGGCGGTTATTCAGCGGGTTTCCCGCGCGTCGGTGGAGGTGGACGGCAAAACCGTCGGCAGCATCGGCAAGGGCTTTCTTGTGCTGCTGTGTGTGATGCAGGGAGACAGCGAGGCCGAGGCCCGCGTCCTGGCTGCGAAAACCGCGAAGCTGCGCGTGTTCGAGGATGAGAACGGGAAGATGAACCTGGCGCTGTCCGACGTGGGCGGCGAGGTGCTGGTGGTCTCCCAGTTCACCCTTTCCGCCGACTGCAGAAAGGGCAACCGCCCCGCCTTTGTGGCCGCGGCGGAGCCTTCGGAGGCGAACCGGCTCTATGAGTTTTATGTCGGCGAGCTGGAGAAAAACGGCGTGCCCCGCCCCGCGACGGGCGTGTTTGCCGCCCATATGGACGTCTCGCTTGTGAACGACGGGCCGGTGACGATTCTGTTCGATACGGATAAAATGGCCGTCCCCGGCAGAAAAGGATAAGAATATGAAGATCGAACCGCTGTTTTTCGGCGACCGCTGGGCGAATACCTATCTTTTGACCGATGAGAACGGCGTCTCGGCGATCGTCGATCCCGGCGCGCCGACGCCGCGCCTCCTTGAGGCGGTCCGGGGGAAGGATCTGCGATGGATCCTGATCACCCACGGCCATTTTGACCATATCATGGGCGTCGCCGGGCTGAAAAAAGCCACCGGGGCGCCGGTGCTGATCCACCGGGACGACGCGCCGATGGCAGGCGACGCGAGCCTGAGCCTCGCGTCGGAATTCCTCGGCCTCAGGCAGGACTGCTTCGTCCCCGACCGGCTTCTGACAGACGGGGAGGCGCTTGGCTTCGGCGGGCTGCGGGTGCTGCACACCCCCGGCCATTCGCCCGGCTCGGTCTGCTTCGTCGGCGACGGGTTCCTGCTGAGCGGCGATACGCTCTTTTCCGGCGGGATCGGCAGGACGGATTTTCCCGGCAGCGACCCGGAGCAGATGCGCTCCTCCCTGCGGCGGCTGGTGAGCCTGCCCGGAGATTATACCGTCTGGCCCGGCCACGGCGGCGCGACGACCCTGGAACACGAACGCAGCGGAAATTATTATATCGGAATGTTATTAAAAAACGACGGATTATGCTGACGATCAGAATTAACCACCCCTTCCGCTATGAGACGGAAAAGCTGGTGCGGGAGTTCTTCCCGTTTGAACAACTGAATATCACGGACGCCCCCGACGGCGCCGGAGGGGATCTGGTCGAGAGCCTGATCCTTGCCGAGGGCGACAGGCAGCGTTACCTCGTCCGCGCCGTATGCGCCGGCAGGACGCTGAGCCGTGACGCCGCGGGCGACCGGGACGGGGGGGACGCGGCGGAGCTGCGGATCTGCACGCTGCTGTTTGACGTTCTGTGTGAATTCACCGGCTATACGCCCCCCTGGGGGCTGCTGACCGGCGTGCGCCCCGCGAAGCTGATGCGCATGCAGCGCGCCGCGCTGGGCGACGAAGCGGCAAAACGGTTTTTTACGCAGGATATGAAGGTCTCCGGGGCGAAAACGCGGCTTGCGTACGAGGTCTCGGTCAACGAGGACCGGGCGGAAACGCTCAGCCCGCCCCGCAGCTTTTCACTCTACGTGTCGATCCCGTTCTGCCCCACCCGGTGCAGCTACTGCTCCTTCGTCTCCCATTCCAACGAGAACGCGAAAAAGCTGATTCCCGAATACGTCCGCCTGCTCTGCGAGGAGCTGGCCGATACCGGCAGGATCGCCCGGGAGCTGGGGCTTTCGCTCAAAAGCGTCTATGTCGGCGGCGGGACGCCCACGGTGCTTTCCGCGCCGCAGCTCGCGCAGGTGATCGGGGCGGTCAACGACCATTTCGATACGGCGCGCGCGCTGGAGTTCACAGTCGAGGCCGGCAGGCCCGATACCGTCACGCCGGAGAAGCTGGCGGTGATCCGGGACGGCGGGGCGAGGCGCATCAGCATCAACCCCCAGACCTTCGACGACCGGGTGCTGGAGGCCATCGGCAGGCGCCATACCGCCGCCGAGACGCTCAAGGCGTATGAGGAGGCGGTCCGGGCGGGCTTCCGGGATATCAATATGGATCTGATTGCCGGGCTGCCGACGGATACCGTCGAGGGCTTCGCCGCCACGCTGGAGCGGACGCTTTCCCTCGCCCCGGCGGAGATCACCGTCCACACCCTCGCCCTCAAGCACGCGGCGGATCTTGTGACCGGCAACCGGGAGATCCGTCCCTCCGATACCGGCGCCATGCTGGACCTGACGGGGGAGCGCCTGCCCGCGCAGGGGTATTCCCCTTACTATATGTACCGTCAGAGCCGCTGCATCGGCAATCTGGAAAACGTGGGCTGGGCGAAAGAGGGCTTCGGCAGCCTCTACAACGTCTTTATGATGGAGGAGCTGCACACGGTGCTGGCCTGCGGCGCCGGCGCGGTGACGAAGCTCAAACGGGACGGCGTCAACGAAATCGACAGAATATTCAACTTCAAATATCCATATGAATATATCGGCAGGTTTGAGGACGTGCTGAAGCGCAAGGACGGGATACGGTTGTTCTATAATTCGGAATTCGGAATTCGGAATTCGGAATTATAAAACCTTTCCGTCGTTCGAAACGGCGGGTTTCCGCATGATTTTCCATAATGGTTTGAGTTTACAGTTTCGAGTCTCGAGACCCGAGACCAAGGTACAAACTTAAAGTCTATGCGACATGGTGAAAACTGAGAGAAACCGCGGCTATTATATTGTAATCCTGCTCAGATTTAACACCTCGAGACTCGGGTCTCGGTACTCGGGACTTGAATTCCGAATTTCACTGCGGTTTCGGTTAACAAAACAAATTACGACAGAATCGGGTCGCCCGGACGCAGGTCCGGAGGGCCGGAAAGCAGGTGAGACCATGGCGGTCAATTATCAGATCTCCTATATCAATTCCGCGATCAGCGAGGACGGCCCCGGCTTTGTGCGCGAATGCGAGCGCGCGTTCCGGGACCAGGTCTGCGAGGCGGGTCGCCTTGCGGCGGAGAAGGGCAGCAAGCTGTTCATGCTGGCGGGCCCCAGCTCCGCCGGGAAAACAACCACCGCGTCGATTCTCGACGAATATTTCACCTCCCGCGGGGGCGAGGCCTACGTTGTGTCGCTGGACGATTTTTATCTCGACCGGGGCAAGGGGCCCAAGCGTGACGACGGCACCGACGATTACGAAACGGTGTGGGCGCTGGATATCCCCTGCATCACAGACTGTCTGTCCCGCCTTTTGCGCACCGGGAGCGCTTCTCTGCCGATCTTCGATTTCACCACCGGCAGGCGCAGCGAAAAAACCAACGATATCCGGCTGAACAAAGAGGACATCCTGGTGATCGAGGGGCTGCACGCCCTCAATCCGGTGATCACCGACGGCCTGCCGCAGGAGCAGCTCTTTTTCGGCTTTATCACCGTCTCCGCGCGGATCTGCGCCGAGAACAATATCTATCTGAACAAGCGCGACCTGCGCTTTGTGCGCCGGATGATCCGCGATTACAAATACCGCGCCAGCTCCCCGGAAAACACCTTTTCCATGTGGAGGGGCGTGCTGACGGGGGAGGATGAGCATCTGTTCCCCTTCTCGCGGCGGGCGGATTTCCGCATCAACTCCTTCCACGCCTACGAGCCCTGCGTCTTCGCCCATCAGGCGGCGGCGCTGCTGAAGTCGGTGCCGGAGGACAGCATCTACTATAAAAACGCGGTTCTTCTCGCGCGGAAAATGGAAGGCTTCGCCTTCGTCCCCGAGGAGATCACGCCCCGGAATTCCCTTTTGCGGGAATTCCTCGGAAAATAAAGGCAACACCGCACAATTCGGGCGTGCGGATTGCGCAGCTCCGCAGGCAACCTGACGGTTGTCAAGGAGAATCTGTGCAAGATGACGGAACAAAGATGGGGCAAGACGCGCATTCGTATTTGTGCGGTGTTGCCTGAAATCCGCATGATACGTCAAACATACGGTAAAGACAGTTAATGAAAGAAGGAACGGCATTGTCACCGAAAAAGCAGCAGACGAGAAAAAAACAGAGCCTGCTCAACGGCGCGCTCGTGTTGCTGATCGCCACGATCGTCACGCACGTGATCGGCATTCTGTATAAAATTCCCATCAATCAGGTGCTGGGAATCGTGGGAAGACCGTATTACAGCAACGCTTACAGCATCTTCCTGCCCATTTACAATATCGCGCTGGCAGGTCTGCCGACTGCCATGTCCCGCCTTGTCGCGCATTATATGGCGTTGAACGAGTTCCGCAGCGCAAGGCAGGTGCTGCGCGTTTCCCGCAAGCTGTTCATTTTCACCGGCGTGCTCGGCACGGTGCTGCTTGCGGCGCTGGCGTATCCCTTTTCCCATTCCCTGAAGGATATGGATGAAAACGTCTACGCGATCGTTGCCCTTGCGCCCTGCGTCTTTTTCTGCTGCGTGATGAGTACATACCGCGGCTATTACAACGGCCTGAGGAATATGACGCCGACGGCGGTCTCCGAGGTCATTGAGGCGGTCGGCAAGATGGTCATCGGCGTGCTGCTCGCGCGGTTCGTCGACTCCTACGGTATGTCGCAGTTCGCTTCCTCCGGAACGGTCTTCGGGGTCGTATGCGCCGACGCGGACGCCGCCCACAGGGCGATCTACCCGTTCTCGGCCGCCGCGGCGATCCTCGGCGTGACGTTAAGCACCGTGCTGGCGTTCCTGTACGTCTGGATCCGTTACCGTCTGCGCGGCGACGCGATCACGGCGGCGGAGCTTGCCGCTTCCGCCGAACCCCCCCGGCAGAAAACGCTCGCGGGGAGCCTTGTCCGCATCGCGTTCCCGATCGTGCTGAGTACGGCGGTTTTCAATCTGACCAACCTGATCGATTCCTGGACGATCCAGTTCCGTCTGGCAGAGATCACCGAGGCGCACGCCGACGTTCTGCGCGGGATCTACGGCACGGCGATGAACGCCGGAGGCGTCAGCTTTGCCGATCTGCCGAAATATCTGTACGGCGCTTACGAGATCGCCAGCGATTTCCGCAATCTTCTGCCCGCGCTGACCGTGACGCTCGGCATCAGCGCGATCCCCGTGCTTTCGGAGGCGTGGACGCTCAAAGACCACAGGGGGATCGAATCGTCGATCGAATCCGTAATCCGCACCTCCATGATCATCGCGATGCCCCTCGGAACGATCATGGGCATTCTGTCCGGGCCGATCCTTTCCACGCTGTATTGGGGTCAGAAAGACACCATGTCCGCGATCACCCTCTCCTCCTCGATCATGTCGATCTACTGCTTCGCGGCGTTCGCCCTGTCCATCACCCAGCCGCTGACGAATATGCTGCAGGCGATCGGCAAGACTTACGTGCCCCTGATTGCGCTGCTGATCGGCGCGGTGTTCAAGATCGGCGTGAACTATCTGATGATCGGGATCCCGAAGGTCAATATCTACGGGGCGATCGTCGGCACGGTTTCCTGCTATCTTGTCGTGGCGCTGATCGACGTGATCGCGCTGCTGCGGGCGTCGCACGCAAGGGTCCGTTTCGGCTCGGTGTTCTTCAAGCCCCTGTTCTGTTCCGTCGTCGGCGGCGCGGCCGCCTGGGCGGTCAACGGGATGGTATCCGGCATTCTCAGCCACGTTCCCGCGCTGGCGAATCCCAACGCCTATCTCAGCCACGTTTCCGTGGCGATGGTAATCGCGGCGGTCTTTGCGGTGGCGTTCTTCTTCATCACCATGTTCCTGACCCGCGCCATCGAGAAGGACGACGTGCGCATGCTGCCCAAGGGCGATAAGCTCGTGCGGCTGCTGGTGCGGCACGGCTTTATGCGCGGGGACGACTGAGACGCGGCAGGAACGGAATCTGCGATGCGAACGGGCGGCGGGACGACGCATTAAAACAACGGTTGTTCCGCGAAAAGACGGCCGAAATACGGCCGGAACGGGATTTTTTCCCAGAAAAAACGGAAAAAATGATTCCAAACGGGTAGAAAATCAGAAAAATACTTGCAAAATGCGGAATAATAGAGTAAAATAAGAAAATGTCAGCGTGATTGGGAGTTTGTTAGCATGGCTGTCGATTTTAAGTTTAAAGAAAAATACGAAATCGGAGATCTTCTCGAGATCATGGAGATCCTCCGGCGGCCCGAGGGCGGCTGCCCCTGGGACGCGGTCCAGACCCACAAAAGCATCCGCAGAGATTTTATCGAAGAGACCTACGAGGTCATCGAGGCTATCAATAAGGACGATAAAGCGCTCATGCGCGAAGAGCTGGGCGACGTGCTCATGCAGGTGGTGTTCCACGCGCAGATCGAGCGCGAGGCGGGCAACTTCGATTTTTCCGATATCGCCGACGGCATCTGCAAAAAACTGATCGAGCGGCATCCCCACGTGTTCGGCGAGGTTCACGTTGAGGGAACCGAGGACGTGCTCGCCAACTGGGACGCCATCAAGCGGCAATCCAAAAAACAGGAGACTTATACCTCCGCCATGAGAGCGGTCCCGCGGGAGCTGCCCGCGCTGATGCGGGCGGAGAAGATCCACCACAAGGCCGTGAAATCCGGCGTGGTGAAGGATTCCCCCGAGGAGCTGGTGGAAAAACTCTCCGCCGACGTTCAGGCCCTCGGTTTGGTGCTCAGGATGAAGCATCCCGAGGCGAACGACCTGATGTTCGGCAAGCTGCTGTTTGACGCAGCGAGCCTTGCGGATCTGGTGAAGGCCGATCCCGAGCTTGCCCTGACGGGCGAGACGGACGCCTTTATCGAGTCGTTTTCCCAGGTTGAGGACGGGAGCGACCCCGACGCGCTTTTAACGGAATCGGACAGCCTCTGGGAAGAGGCGCTGAGCAAACACAATTAACTGCCAATGAGCTTAACAGCTTTGGAATATAATTAAAAAAGGAGGTTTAACAGGATGAACAAGACTGATCTTATCAGTGCGGTAGCCGCGAAGGCCGGCAGCTCCAAGAAGGACGCCGAGAAGGCCGTCAACGCTCTTTTCGCGGTCGTTTCCGATACTCTTGCCGCAGGCGAGGGCGTACAGATCGCGGGCTTCGGCAGCTTCGAAATTCGTGAGCGTGCTGAGAAGCAGGGTCGCAATCCCAGAACCGGCGAGACCATCACCGTTCCCGCAGCCAAGGTTCCTGCTTTCAAGGCGGGCAAAGGTCTGAAGGACGCGGTTGCAGGCAAATAATTTGCCTTTACAGCGGCGAGAACGGCGGCTGCGACGCCATCTGCCGTTCTCCCGCGCTTTGATCCATGGATTTAGAGGGGGCTGTGCAACAGCCCCTTGTTCTTTTATTATATCAATTTGTAAAAAAGGAGAAAGACCATGAGACTGGACAAATATCTGAAGGTGTCGCGGCTGGTGAAGCGCCGCACCGTCGCCAACGAGCTGTGCGACGCGAAGCACGTGGAGGTCAACGGCAAGATCGCCCGCGCGTCCCTTGAGGTCAAAGAGGGCGACCTGATCGAGATCCGCATGGGCGCGAACCTGATCAGAGCCCGGGTGCTTTCCGTCCGCGAGTTCGCAACGAAGGACGACGCGGCGATGATGTACGAAATCGTCGGCTGAGCGCCCGCCGCCCTTTTTTGCGCCGGAATGCATGAATATGCATTTATTAAAGCAGTTAATTAAAAGAATCGACCGTTTTCGGGCTTGATATGTGTTTTTTTGTATATTTTTACTTGCAATTCACGGCGCGGTCATGTATAATAAAATTTAAATCATATCGTTGGCGGGCCCGCGTCCGCCGCGAAAAAAAGGAGCACGGCAAAAGATGGAAAAATCAACCACTGAATTGATCGTATTTATCGTTTACCTTGTGTTCATGCTGGGCATCGGCGTTTATTTCTTCCTGAAAACCCGGGCCGGCGGCGAGAAGGACTATTTCCTCGGCGGCAGAAAGATGGGCCCCGTGGTCTCCGCCCTGTCCGCAGGCGCGTCGGATATGAGCGCCTGGGTGCTGATGGGCCTGCCCGCGTCGATCTATGCGGCCGGCCTCGGCCAGACCTGGATCGCCATCGGTCTTGCCATCGGCTACGCGCTGAGCTGGATCTTTGAGGCGCCGCGCCTTCGCCGCTATTCCATCGCCGCGAAGGACAGCATCACCATCCCGCAGTATCTGACCAACCGGTTCCTCTCGTCCAACCGGGCGCTGCAGGTGATCTGCGCGGTCATCTTCCTTGTGGCATATACCGTTTACGCCGCCAGCAGCATCAAGGCCTGCGGCACGCTGTTCAACACCGTGGTAGGGCTAGACCCGAAGATCGCGATGTATATCGCCGCCGCCATCATCATTTCCTACACCTTCCTGGGCGGCTTCTCCGCCGTCTGCTGGACCGACTTCTTCCAGGGCCTTCTGATGCTGGGCGCGCTTCTGATCGCCCCGATCTTTGCCCTTGTGCTGGTGCAGAACGGTCAGGGCCAGTCCACGCTGGGCGCTGTGGGCGACAGTTACTGGAACATGTTCACCGGCTGGAAAGACATCGCCTCCGGCCTCGGCTGGGGCCTGGGCTACTTCGGCATGCCCCATATCATCATCCGCTTTATGTCTGTGCGTTCCGATAAGGACGTCAGAAGAAGCGCCGGCATCGGCATCACCTGGACTGTGCTGATCCTCATTTTCTCCGTGGTCGCCGCCATCGCCGGCAGAATGTTCCTCGGTCAGATCACCGACGACTCCACGGTGTTCATTCAGATCGTCCGCAGGATTTTCCCCGCGGTGATCAGCGGCATCCTGCTTTCCGCGATCCTCGCCGCGTCCATGTCCACGGCGGACAGCCAGCTGCTTGCCAGCGCCTCCGCCTTCGCCAGCGACGTGTATAAGCCGATCATCAGAAAAGGCAAGGCCAGCGACAAGGAGATGCTCTGGGTGGGCCGCGTGGTGGTGCTTTTGATCGCCGTCGTCGCCCTGCTGATCGCCTCCGCTCCCAACAGCGGCACGATCATGGACCTGGTCTCCAACGCGTGGGGCGTGTTCGGCGCCGCCTTCGGCCCGGTCATCCTGCTGTCCCTGTTCTGGCGCAGGCTTACCTTCGCCGGCGCAGCCGCGGGAATCATCACCGGCGCAGCGGTGGATATCCTCTGGCTTGCCTTCCTTGGCAGCTTCGGCCTGTATGAGATCATCCCCGGCTTCGTCTGCGGCCTCATCGTCACCGTCGTGGTGTCTCTTGTGACCAAGGCTCCCTCCGCCGAAGTGACCGCGCTCTTCGACAAGGTCGCATCGAAAGAGGAAATATAATTTTATGTGAAATGTGAAAAGTGAAATGTGAAATGTGAAAAGTGAAATGTGAAAAGTGAAAAGTGAAAAGTGAAAAGTGAAATGTGAAAAGTGAAATGTGAAAAGTGAAATGTGAAAAGTGAAATGGATTTTAACGAAACATTTCACATCTCACATTTCACATCTCACAGAAAAAACCTGAATTGCTCATCGGCAATTCAGGTTTTTTTCTTCCCATGCCGCGGGAAAAATATTCCCTCCGCGCGGGAAAAATATTCCCGCAAATAAGAATGATAGAATAAGATCTATCGAATAAGATCTATCGAATAAAGATTGGGCGCAAAGAAAAAAGCGCCCGCAAAGGGGCGCAGATTTCATCCGTCCGCAGAAGACGGAACTCAGATCCTTTTTACAATGAACGCTCTTGAGATATCATCAGACGCGCAGATCTTTTTGATCGAATTTTCTCTGTCCGCCATTGCGGCGTCCGTTAACTTCAGCCAAATGCGCGTTCTGTCGTCAAAGTCTCCGTTATAATCCTCGATCTCTGTTGTTTGCTCGATCGACGCCGCAAGTCCCTCCGGGAAGTCATCAATCGTGAAACGTCTTTTTTTCGAGAAAATGATAAAATAAATCATCTGACCGAGCGCGGGTTCTTCGTCCGTCAGCAGTTCCCAGCGTTCTCCGCTGCCGTGTCTGCGGGTCGAGCTGGTCGTATCGATCACCCGTTCCCCGTCGATCAGGAGGATTTTGCCTTTGTTGTCTGCGGCAAACCCGATCAGCTTTTCATCAGCGACGAGTATTTGCAATGAATAATGAATAATGAATAATTGATGAAGGGGCTCCGCCCCTTACCCCATTATATATAATGTCAAATCCATGCAAGATGAAATGATTATATTAATAGTGTCAATTTTATTATCTGGCATTCAATAATTC
Organism: Oscillospiraceae bacterium; assembly: GCA_902774165.1. Classification (GTDB taxonomy): domain Bacteria; phylum Bacillota; class Clostridia; order Oscillospirales; family Acutalibacteraceae; genus RGIG2774. The sequence goes on along the minus strand of CACYHJ010000026.1, from coordinate 6,229 downwards.
TGACATCTACAATAAAAAGGCGCGCCAGCGCTTTTCCGAAATTATTCATTTTTCATTATTCATTATTCATTTGATTTGTCGAGGTCGAAGACCTCGACAAATCAGTATTTACAGCGTATAAACGCCGGAATTGAGCAGCACGAACTCGCAGCCGTCCACGCGCAGGTACTTGTGCACCGGCTCTTCAAACTGCCGGTAGGTCTCGACGGCGTAGTCCGTCAGCGACACGGTCTTGATGCAGAACCGCTCCCGGTCGCAGACGTAGAGCTTGCCGTCAAATTCGGTGACGGAGACGGGCTTGAGGAAGGTGTCGGAGACGCCGCCGCCCACGCGCATGACCACCTTGTTCGCGCTGACGGAATAGCGGATCAGGGCGCGCTGCTCGGGCACCGCGGACCAGAAATGCTTGTTCTCCACGGCAATGTCCCGGGCGGGACTCTCGTGATAGAACAGGTCGCCGGTGCGGATCAGGGCGCCGTCCGCGCCGAACAGGCCCATCTCGCCGGTGTTGTAGATCACCGCCGTGCAGCCGTCGGGGAGCCTGCCCGCGTCGCAGGAGACGTAATCCCCCAGCTGCGGCGCGATTTCCTTGAACGCCGGGCCGAATTTGTTCAGCAGATAGACGCTTTTCGTGATGGGGGAGATCTTGTTCTCCGTCGCGTCGAAGGCGTAGAACGACACCTTGATATCGTCGTCCGGCAGCTTCTCCTCCCGGACGAACAGGATCCCCTTGGAGAACCTGACGATATCAGAGATCTGTATTTTCAGAATATGCTGCATTTAATTCTCAGCTCCGAATTTCGTAGTCAGGGTTTCCATCACGTAGGCGGCGAAGTCGGCGCAGGTGCAGCCGTCCTCCCGGCCGGTGATCTTCATCTTTTTGTCCTCGAACATGCAGTAGTCCAGCGCTTTCTCCAGCCGGACGGACTCCTCGTATTTGCCGATGTGGGACAGCAGCATCGCCGCGGCGCGCAGCATCGAGCAGGGGTCGGCGTACTTGTCGCGGCCCTCCTGCACCATGCGGGGAGCGGAGCCGTGGATCGCCTCGAACATGGCGTATTTCTTGCCGATATTGGCGCTGCCGGCGGTGCCCACGCCGCCCTGCATCTCCGCCGCCTCGTCGGTGATGATGTCGCCGTAGAGGTTCGGCAGGATGAAGACCTTGAAGTCGCGGCGGCGCTTCTCGTCGATCAGCTTCGCGGTGGTGATGTCGATATACCACTCGTCGGTGGTGATCTCCGGGTATTCCTCGCCCACCTTTTTGCACAGGCTCAGGAATTTGCCGTCGGTGGTCTTGATGACGTTGGCCTTGTTGATGATGGAGACCCGGTCCTTCTTGTTGTTGCGGGCGAATTCATAGGCAAGCCGCGCGATGCGCTCGGTGCCCTCGGTGGTGGTGACGACGAAATCCATCGCCAAATCGTCGCTCACGTTCACGCCCTTGGAGCCGACGGCGTAAGCGCCCTCGGTGTTCTCGCGGAAGAAGGTCCAGTCGATGCCCTGCTCGGGGATCTTGACCGGGCGCACGTTGGCGAACAGGTCCAGCGCCTTGCGCATGGCCACGTTGGCGCTCTCGATGTTGGGTCTGCCGTCGCCCGCCTGCGGGGTGGTGGTGGGGCCCTTGAGGATCACGTCGCAGCTCTTGAGCTCCTCCAGCACGTCGTCCGGGATCGCTTTCATCTGCGCCACGCGGTTCTCGATGGTCAGCCCTTCGATGTCCTTGAACACGATCCTTCCGCTGTCCACGTCGTCCTTCAGGATGTATTTCAGCACGTTGGCGGATTCTTTCGTGATAACGGGGCCGATGCCGTCGCCGCCGCACACGCCGATGACGATTTTGTCAAGCTTTGTGTAGTCCTTTGCCGCGCCCTGCAGCTTGATCGCCTCGGCGCGGGCCTGCTGTTCCTCCGCCAGCGCGCGGAACGCGGCGACCGCCTTTTCAATATCGTAGCTCATTGGTATTCTTCCCTTTCTTTTTCGATTTATTTCTGCTGCGCAATGTAATTCAGGCATCCGCCCGCGGCGAGAATTTTTCTCTGCCGGTCGGAAAACGCGGTGCTGACGGTGTATGCGAGACCCTTCGTCACGTTCTTTACCACGGCGGTATCGCTGCCGTCAACGGCGGCGCGGATGTCCTCCAGCACCAGCTCGTCCTGCTCGTCAATGGTGTCGTAATCGTCGGGGTTGATGAATTCCAGCGGCAGGATGCCGGAGTTGATCAGGTTCGCCTTGTGCATGCGGGAGAAGGATTTGACCAGCACCGCGCGCACGCCCAGATACAGCGGCACCAGCGCGGCGTGCTCCCGCGAGGAGCCCTGGCCGTAGTTCTGGCCGCCCACGATGAAACCGCCCTCCATCTGCCGGCAGCGCTCGGGGAACTGCTCGTCGCAGACGGTGAAGCAGAATTTCGAGAGATACGGCACGTTGGAGCGGAAGGGCAGGATCTTCGCGCCGGCGGGCATGATGTGGTCGGTGGTGATGTTGTCGCCCACCTTCAGCACGACCTTTTTGTCGATCGTCGTTTCCAGCGCGTGTCCCTTGGGTACTTCCTTGATGTTGGGGCCGTATTCCACTTCGTGGTTTTTCGCCTCTTCGGGGGAATAGGGCATCTCCACCATGTTGTCATTGACGGTGAACGACGCCGGCATGACGACCTTCGGCGCTTCGCCCAGATCGCGCGGGTCGGTCAGCACGCCGGTGAGGGCGGAGGCCGCCGCGGTTTCGGGGCTCACAAGATAGACGCCCGCGTCCGCGGTGCCGGAGCGGCCCTTGAAGTTGCGGTTGAAGGTGCGCAGGGAGATCCCCGCCGATCCGGGGGACTGGCCCATGCCGATGCAGGGGCCGCAGGCGGATTCAAGGATCCGCGCGCCCGCGTCGATCATATTGGAAAGCTCGCCGTTGGCGGCGATCATGTTCAGCACCTGCTTGGAGCCGGGGGCGATGGCGAGGCTCACGTCCGGATGGACGGTCTTGCCCTTGAGGATCTCGCCCACCTTGATCATATCCATCAGCGAGGAGTTGGTGCAGGAGCCGATGCAGCACTGGTTGATCTTCAGACCCGCGATATCGCGGACTTTCACCACAAGGTCCGGCATATGGGGCTGGGCGATCATGGGCTCCAGCGCGTCAAGGTCGACGGTATATTCCTCGTCGTAGACCGCGTCCGGGTCGGAGGCAAGGGGCGTCCAGTCCTTTTCTCTGCCCTGCGCTTTCAGGAATTCCCGCGTGGTTTCGTCCGAGGGGAAAATCGAGGTCGTGGCGCCCAGCTCCGCGCCCATGTTGGTGATGGTGGCGCGCTCGGGCACCGAGAGGCTTTTCACGCCCTCGCCGGCATATTCCACGATCTTGCCCACGCCGCCCTTGACGGTCATGATGCGCAGCACCTCAAGGATAATGTCCTTCGCCGCGACCCAGGGCTGCAGCTTTCCGGTCAGATTGATGCGCACCATCTTCGGCATGGGGATATAGTAGGTGCCGCCGCCCATGGCGACCGCCACGTCCAGACCGCCCGCGCCCATGGCCAGCATGCCCATGCCGCCGCAGGTGGGGGTGTGGCTGTCGGAGCCGATCAGCGTCTTGCCGGGTACGGAGAACCGCTCCAGATGCACCTGATGGCAGATGCCGTTGCCGGGGCGGGAGAAGCGCACGCCGCGCTTTCTCGCGCAGGTCTGGATAAACCGGTGGTCGTCGGCGTTCTCAAAGCCGCTCTGCAGGGTGTTGTGGTCGATATAAGCGACGGAAAGCTCCGTCTTTACCCGCTCAAGGCCCATCGCCTCAAACTGTAAATACGCCATGGTGCCGGTCGCGTCCTGCGTCAGGGTCTGGTCGATGCGAAGGCCGATCTCGGTCCCCGGCGTCATATCGCCCTCCAGCAGATGCGCCCTGATGATTTTCTGCGCAATCGTAAGTCCCATAAATGATACCTCTTTATAAAGTAAAGTTATACATAATAGATTATATTCCCCCGCGCGTTTCTTTGTCAATATCCATAGTAACAAATTTTTTCTTTCGCGGTCTTGAAATTATCGTAAATATAATATATACTTTATAATATATTATTATGTGCATTATTGCCTTCCGCGGTATAATTCCGCCCTGCGCCGGGAACACTAAGCGCAGCAATTCAGAGGAAAGCGGGCGGCGGAATGCGCGGATATCATTTTACTTCTGATTTTACGGTCCCTGCGCCGGCGGAACCCCTGCCGGAGGGGGACGGAACCGCGGCGGAACGGGACGCGCCGGAGGACCCGTTGGCGGACGCGTCCGTCACGGTGAGAAGCGGGGACAGGTATTTTCACTGCCTGACCGTCATCGGGCAGATCGAGGGCCACACGGCGCTGCCGGAGACGGTCAAAGCCACCAAATACGAGCACATGATCCCGCGGATCGTGGCGGTGGAGCAGAGCGCCCAGATCGACGGGCTCCTGCTGATCCTCAACACCGTGGGCGGCGACGTGGAGGCGGGCCTCGCGCTGGCGGAGCTGATCGCCGGCATGCGCAAGCCCACCGTCTCGCTGGTTCTGGGCGGCGGCCATTCCATCGGCATCCCGCTGGCGGTCGCCGCGCGGTATTCGCTGATCGCGCCCTCCGCCACCATGACCGTGCATCCCGTGCGCGTGAACGGCCTTGTGCTGGGCGTGCCCCAGACCATGGATTATCTCAACGCGGTGCAGGAGCGCATCGTGGATTTCATCACCGCCCATTCCCGCATCGGCGCCCCGCGCCTGCGGGAGCTGATGCTCGCGGGCGGGAACCTGTTTCCCGACGCCGGCACGGTCCTCGGCTGTGCGGACGCGGTGCGGGAAGGCCTTGCGGACGCCGCCGGCACCGTCGCCGACGCCATGGACAAATTGGAGGAAATGGCGGACGGCGCAAGGTGACAGCTTCGGTTTTCACACGGGCCCGTATGGGGATGGAATTACTTGTACGAGTTCGGCGACGTGATGTAGGGACCGGCATGACGGTCCGGCGGCGTTCCGAACCCCATCCCCGTGCGGGATGGGTGAGGAATGCCGAGAAGAAAATAAATCAACAGATAAGAATTTGTTTTAACGCAGTGCGTTCAGGTTCGCAATTTTCGACGGCCTCGCCATCCCGCAAGGGGATGGCCTCACCCGTCGAACCGGACCGTCATGCCGGTCCCTACAATTAAAACCGTACACATTACGAATATAACGGAGAAACAGATGTGCGAAAAATACCCGACAAGAAAAGATATCCGATTGACTGGGTTTAATTATGCCAATTCTGCTTCATATTTCATCACGATTTGCACTGTGAACAGAAAAAACATATTTTGGAACGGTCTGAACGCTTTTGTATTATCTGAAGCCGGTGAAATCGTTCAGAGGGAAATTGCGGAATTGCCGCAGCGATTTATTCTGACAAAGGTTGATAAATACGTTATCATGCCGGATCATATCCATCTTATTATTACGTTGATCGGACCTGCGCCCGGGACAGATGAAGTCACGCCGAATATTAAGAATATTATCGGGAGCCTGAAAGCGCGAATAAGCGCGCAAATCGGCGGCGGCGCAACCGTATGGCAAAAAAGATTTTATGACCATGTGATCAGAAATGACAGAGAATATTCCGATATATGGGAATATATTGAGTATAATCCATATAAATTTCTGGATGAACGGAAGTATAAATCACATCCGTTAAAGAAGATCCCTAAAAATACAGGGTTGTAAACAGAAATAAAAAAACATTTCGACAGTCTTGCCATCCCGCAAGGGGATGGAATTATCCGTATGAGTTCGGCGACGTGATGTAGGGACCGGCATGACGGTCCGGCGGCGTTCCGAACCCCATCCCCTCGCGGGATGGGTGAGGAATGCTGATAAGATAATAAATCATTAGATAATAGTTTATTTAAACGCAGTGCGTTCAGGTTCGCAATTTTCGACGGCCTCGCCATCCCGCAAGGGGATGGTCTCACCCGTCGAACCGGACCGTCATGCCGGTCCCTACAAGAGGAGATAATAAATCATCAGATAAGAGCATTTTTCTCACATCTCACATCATCACGAAAGGAGGCGGCGGAGGTGGAATTGATCGCGATTGACCCGCACGCGTACCCGGCGGTGAACGTGCTGGAGGAGCTGCTGAAGGATTACGCTACCGGCAAAAATATCATCTTCGCCACCGACAGCTATTCCTCGCTGGGGGAGGCGTGGGGCGCGAAACGGCCCGTCACCCGGGAAAAATCGACTTTCATCAT
>CACYHJ010000025.1 GCA_902774165.1 Oscillospiraceae bacterium | reverse complement strand
CGCCGCCCGCCTGGACCCCGCCCCCGAAAAGACGGTTGTGATCCTGGACTGACAGAATAACAGAAGCGCGGCCCGTATCCGTCCGGATACGGGCTGCTGTTTGGTAAATTCTGATTGAATGGCGAAGCCGTTCAATCAGAATTTACAGTCTCGAGGCTCGAGTCCCGAGACCCAAGATATAAACTTAACGTCTGTGCGACTTGGTGAAAGCTGAGATAAACCGCGGATTTTTTATCGTTAACCTGCGTTGATTTCAACGCCTCGGTACTCGGTACTCGGGCCTCGGTACTCGGGCCTCGGTACTCGGGACTCGGTACTCGGGACTCGGGACTTAAATACTGCTTCAGCTCCGCTGAAGCAGTATTTCCGCATACGTCACCTTTCCTTCCCCGCCGGTGATTTCAACCGTCTGCAGGTTCGGCAGGTCTTTTGCGTCCGGCAGGGTATACTTATAAATGAAGCAATCCTCGCGGCAGTAGCCCTGCGGCACGTCGGAGCCGTCCGCCTCGCTTCTGCCGTAGACCTCGCCGCGCTCGCCGGGGGAGCAGGCCTTCCCGTTGACGGCGAGGGTCGGGAGCCGATCGGCAGGAAGCTCCTTGCTGAGACCGAGGAACACTGTCACCTCCGAGCCGTCCGGGATATGCCCGGTTTCGATCTGCAGCGCCGCGGTGCGGTTCTTCTTCAGCTTCACCGGCAGCGGGTCGTAGGGCTCGTACCCCTGCGGCGCGGTGTCCTGATAGGTGAGAATATGGCGGCGGGGATGCTTCAGGATCTCCGCAAGGCTTCCGCAGGTGTCGTAGACCTCCCGCTCCCGGTCGCCCACCGTGCCGGAGGACATATAGTTGAACAGATACAGGCCGTCCGCGCCGGCGGTCAGATACTGGGCGCCGTAACCGCGTACGACCTCCGCCGAGGCGCAGCAGCCCTTTGCGTTGGTGTTCACAAGGGTTTCCGCGCCCGCCCAGATTTCAACCCGGGGGCACCGTTTTTTCCAGTCTGCAATGGGCATGCCGCTGTCGTTGGAGGAAAAGCGCGGGGTGACGGTGATCGCGTCCACAAGCCCTTCTTCACACCAGGTGAGAACGTCAAAGCCGTAAACTTTACACTGTTCGATATCGCGCATCATCCGGACGCAGAGCCTGATCTCATGCCCCCATTTTTTCTCCGCTTCCCCGACGATCTTCGCCGTGTCGCGCAGATAGTCGTTCATGATCGCGACGATTTCGTCGTTGTCCGCGTGCAGGTAATCGAAGCAATAGATCTCCCGCATAAAGTCAAGCTCGATGCCGAAAACGTCGTAGCGCAGCAGCTGCTCCCGGGTGTAATCCAGCATCAGCTTCCGGATCTCCGGCACCGCGTAATTGACGCAGTGGCGGTAATAGCCGTATTCCTCCCCGATGGTCCAGCCGTTTTCCTCAGCAGTGTAAAACAGCTCGCCCCGCAGCTGGCTTGCCGCCTCGTCCGGGTCGTGGCAGTCGTTCATGCGCAGGGAGAGCCAGGGACGGATGCCGACCTCCCGGCATTTTTCGATCCAGACGGCGAAAATATCAATCTTTTGTTTGTTGTACAGCTCGTTCAGTCCCATGTAGTTGCCGTAATCCACCGGGTTTCCGTGCTGTTCGGTCCGGCCGTAAAGGTCGCCTCGGAAGGTCAGCACCTGCGTGGGCGTATCGGAGCTCTGCCCGAAAATGTTGAACAGCAGATCCGTCACGCCGGAATCCGCGTACTGCATGACGTAGGCGTTCAGGCTGTCCTCGTCAAAGGTTTTGTTTTCGGCGAGGGTGTTCCAGAAGCCCCACCAGTGGGAATCGTCCGCGTTGACAAGCAGTCTGCTCCGGTCCGCCACAGCGTCAAGTCCTTTCGTCTCCGTGATTTTATTTACAAACGGATGCTCATATTTTTGCGGCTTGATTTCCTTCGCCGCCATACGCGCGGGAATTGCCAGCAGCACCAGGGTGAGCGCCGCCGGCAGCAGCTGTTTTTCCTTGGCGGAAACGAGGACGCTGCCGACAAAAAAACACAGCGCGAAAACAATCGTCATGATCAGCGCCGCCAGCGGGGCGGACGATGCGCCGAGGATCACGTTGTTGACAAGATAAACCGCGCCGAAGGCGGCGGCGAGAAAGACGGCGCCCCCGACGGCTGCCCGCAGCACCGGACGGGACTTCTGCCGCGTCTGTGAGAACAGATAGCAGAGCATCGCGAAGCTCAGCGACATCAGCAGCAGAGAGCCGACATACACCGGCACGATCCACGCCGCGAAGGACCGCACGAACGCGGTCATGCCGCAGACGGCGCAGATCGCCGCGGCGGCAAGATAACGCACCAGATTCTTTTTGGGATCTCCGGCGTTGTTTTTCATAGCAGAATCACCTCGCAACGATCATATCATATCCCACGGGAAAAATCAACGGGTTCCGCCCGCGGGCGCAAATGAATTCTCTATTGCATTTTCCGGGAATATGGGGTAAAATACAAGAAAAAACGACGGAGGCAGATCCCTATGAAAAAACCGACGATGGCAATTCAGCTTTATACCCTGCGGGACCATATCCAGACCGCGGAGGACTTCGACGCGACCCTTGCGCGCCTTGCGGCCATGGGCGTGAAGGACGTGCAGATCTCCGGCATCGGCGATATCCCCGCCGAAACCCAGAAGCAGATCCTTGAAAAACACGGAATCTCGGTCTGCATCACCCACAAGAGCTTCGAGTGGATGCGGGACGATATCGACGGCGTGATCGCCCACCATAAAACCATCGGCTGCGACGCCGCGGGCATCGGCAGCGCGCCGGGCGACTGCAGAGGCAGCTTCGACAACGTGACGCGCTTCATTGCTCAGGCGGAGGAGATCTCCGCGAAGCTGGCGCAGCAGGGCATGACCTTCAACTACCACAACCACGCTTTCGAGTTCTACCGTATGGACGATTGCAAATACAGCATGATGGACCTGCTTCTCGACAGAACCGACCCGGCGCTGTTCCGCTTTATCCCGGACGTGGCATGGATCCACTACGCCGGGCAGGACCCGGTGGAGGTGCTGAAAAAAATGAAGGGCAGGGTCAAGGTTCTGCACTTCAAGGATTATCTCTTCGATCATGAGGGCCGCCGCCGCTTTGTGTCTCTGGGCAGGGGAATCGTGGACCTGAAGGCCTGCTATGAGGCCGCCTGCGAGCTGGAGATCCCCTATGTCGCCTATGAGCAGGACTGCGACTGGACCGACGGCGACGCGTTCAAGTCCGCCGAGGAATCCTGGGCGTTTATGATGGAGCTGGATAAATTCTGATTTAACGGCGGAGCCGTTAAATCAGAATTTACAGTCTCGAGTCTCGAGACCCGAGGCCCAAGGTACAAACTTAAAGTCTGTGCGACTTGGTGAAAACTGAGATAAACCGAGGCTTTATTATTGTAATGCAGCTCGGATTTCAACGCCTCGAGACTCGGGCCTCGGTACTCGGGACTTAAATTCTGATTTATCGGGCAGCCGCCGGCCCGGACTTTTTTGATTTTTTTATCGTTCATAAAAAATTAATATTTACGTATCGTCGCCGCAGATAAAACACGGTATGCTGAAAAATGAAGATGATTACCTGCGAATCAAAAGAAAGAGGGAGTAACCATGTTCGCGAAAATCATTGCTTTTTTCATGACGATCCTCATCACGCTCTTTGCGATGATCGGCGGCAGGCGCAGCAGCGCCGACGTTCCCCCGAAAGCGGAGAATCCCGCCACCGATTATACCTGCGTCTTTGTCCACGGCCTGTCCGGCTGGGGCAGCTACGACCCTGTGAATGCCTTCGCGCCCTACTGGGGGATGTTCGGCGGCGACCTGATGAAATATCTGAACGGGCAGGGCTTTGACTGCCATGCGGCTTCCGTCGCGCCGGTGGACAGCGCCTGGGACCGGGCATGCGAGCTTTACGCCCAGCTGACCGGCTCGGTGACGGACTACGGCAAGGAGCACAGTGAGCGCTGCGGCCATGCGCGTTTCGGCAGGGATTTCTCCCGGATCCCGCTGATCACCGGCTGGAGCGCCGAGAACAAGATCAATCTCTTCGGCCATTCCTTCGGCGGCGCGACGGTGCGCCTGTTCGCCCATCTGATGGCCAACGGCAGCGAGGCGGAACGCAGCGTTACGGACGAGGCGGACCTTTCGCCCTTCTTCACCGGCGGAAAAGGGGACTGGATTTACAGCGTCACGACCCTTGCCGCGCCCCACAACGGCACCTCGTCGCTGACCATCGACGCGAAGCTGACCACCGAGACCGCCGAGAACCCGAAGCAATATGTGGAGGGGCTGATGACTCAGATGATCCCGGAAGCCACGAAGGATCAGATCCCGGACCGGATCGAAAGCGACTACGCCCAGTACGACCTTTCGGTGGACGGGGCGCTGGAGCTCAACAGGACGATCACCGCCGTGCCGGGAATCTATTATTTCTCCTTCGCCTGCTACTGCTGCACGCAGAACGAGGACGGCACCTATTCCCCGGTGGAGCAGGATATGGAGCCGCTGTTCCACCGCTCCTCCGACCTGATGGGCGCATTCGTGGGCGAGAGCGCGGGCGGCGTCCCGCTGGATGAGGAATGGCAGCTCAACGACGGGCTGGTCAACACGATCTCGGCGCGGTACCCCTTCGGCGAGCCTCATACCGCCTTTGACCCGGATTCCGTTGAGCCCGGCGTGTGGAATGTGTTTCCGGACGTTTACGGCGACCATATGTCCCTGCAGGGCGGCCTGCTGAAAACCAATGACGTCCGGGCCTTTTACACGGAGCATCTGAACAGGATCAACGGCATCGCGTCATGATACGGACAGATTGAAGATAACAGGTTTACGCGGAGAACGGTCCCGCGGCGCATTCCGGCGCCGCGGACGGCGCTCCGCGTTTTTTCGTCGGAAAAATCAATTGGAATAATTTCCAAAGAATCGGAAATCCTGTTTTTGTATTATTATGCAAATAGACGATTGACAACATCTGTTGATTCATAGTAAAATAAAAAAAATATTTAATATATGTCATAAAATATATCATAGTGATAATTATATCCATCGTTTCTGACTGCGACAGGGGGATCGCCTTGCGGCATTGTCTGGAGAAAATTACGGCTCTGGTTGCTGCGCTGACAGTGTTTTTGCTGTCGGCGGTTCCTTGCTGCGCCGCCGTGGCTTATCCGGAGGGCGTGACGGACGAACAGATCGCCGTGAGCATCGAAAAGACCGACCGGCTGATCCGCGCGGCGGCGCCGGCACTGACCGGGAAAACCGTCCCGGATTTCGTGCATGAGATTCTTTATAAAGACGAGACGGTCACCGAGGTTTTCGTCTCCGCCTATACCTCCCTGGAGGAGCAGAGCGAGACCCTGACCCGGCTGGGGCTGGACCTGAGCCCGGCGCGCCTTGCCGTGTGCCTTGCCGCCTATCCGGACGCGGCGTCGGTCCTTGCCGCCGCTCCGACCTGGTCCGGCGTTGATCTGAGCCCGGTCTCCTGGGGAATCGCCTCCGATACGGATTTCGCCAATCTGGTCGCCTCGATGATCGAGCCGTTCAACGATGTGCTGTATATGCTGCTGTGCGGCGGGGAATACAAAGCCTCGGTCTTCACCATTCAGGGCGGAGACGGCTATACCGCCGCGATCCTCCCCCTGCTGCAGACGCTGCAGTGCCCGTATATTCTGCCGACGGACAAATTCGCCGCCGAGGCGGCGCAGCACAAAAACGCGATGGTCTTCCATATTGTGACATCCCTCCTCTCCCTTGTGAACGAGGCGGCGGATTATCCTGCGAACACGCTGACAAGGGTCCTGCCCGCGGCGGCGGACTATCTGCGCGGCGACGGCTTTACCAAGGCGGTGGCGGCGCTGGCGGAGCCGGTCACGGTGCGCATCGGTAATTTCGGCAGGCTGTTTTCCGGCACGAAGATGATCTCCTTTTTCATGTTCCTGCAGGATCCGGATAAATATACAACCGATTTCAGTCAGAACCTGCCTTCGATCCTCAACGAGGCGACGCAGAATTTCAGCATGGATCTGCCGCAGATCGACGTGGACGGCCTTGCAGAGTGCAAGGGGAATCAGAACGCAGCGTATCTCCTGATCATGCGCTGGCTGATCAATTTCCTCAAGGAGAACGGCGGGCAGCTCGAGGGGCTCGGCATTGAGGGCGTGAGCGCCCCGGCGGACCCGCAGACGGTGCAGATGCTGGCCGGGATCACGGCGAAAGATACCGACGAGATCCTGAAGCTGCTGATCCGGCTGTTCACGGTGACGGCCCCCACGATCTATGAATACGAGTGGAAAAGCGCCCCCTATACCCCCGCCGCCGTGGTCTTTACGCCCAACCTGACCCGGGAAAACTTCCAGAAGGTGCTGGACGGCATCGACGAGCTGATCAACGAGGCTGTCGCCGATCTGACCGAGTATCAAGACGTGGGCACGGTTCTGAAACGGAATATTTATACAAACGATCTGATCACCACGCTGGCGAAATCCCTGTACGGCGCGCTGGAGGGCGACGCGGCGCAGATGCTCTCCATGCTGGGTATCCCCTCTTCGCCGGCGCAGCTGGCCGAGGAGCTCAGCGGCGGCAATTTCTCCTCCGCCCGCAGCTCGCTCTCCCGACACGCCGCATGGAGCGGCGTCGGCAGCGTCTCCTGGGGCTTTGCCAACGGAAACCGCGACGGCTTCCGCGCCGCGCTGACGGCGGTGCTGCGTCCCCTGCGCCCCGCGCTGGAGATGATCCTGGCGGGCGGCTGCATCGAGATTTTCGACAGCATCAATATTCCCGGCAGCAACGGCTACAACACCGCGGTGATCCCGATCCTCGAGGCGCTGGGCTGCGAGAGCGCGGGGATCAAAACCTACGCGGAATACAGCGCGGGGAAGGGGACCGACGCCGTCATTACGGATATCGTCGACCCGGTGCTCTCCCTGATCGACGCCATTGCGGAACGGCCGGTATACAACGTGGTCCGCATTGTGCCGAATATCCTTTATTTCCTCAAAAACGGCGGCGTTTCCCAATGCCTTGACAACCTGATCCGCCCCCTTACGGCCATGGCGCAGGAGTTCGGGCTGGACCTGAGCGCGATGACGGGGCAGCTGGACGCGCTCAAGGGCACGGATCTCACCGCGCAGATCGAAAACGCGCTGACGGAGCTGACCTCCGGCAGCGGAATCAATATCAAGCTTGAAAAACCGGACCTGAACCTGCTGGCATCTCTGGGGACGCTTGTGAAAGTCCAGAGCAAACGGACCTTCAACGGCGCGCCGGCGCAGATCGACGCGGTGCAGGCGGACGGGCCGGCCATCATGGTCACCGTGCTGCGGTACGTGGTCCGGGCGCTGCAGAATCCCGAAAACGCCGACCTGCTGGGCGGCATGATGAGCGGCGGGGGCGACGACTCCATGTTTGCTCAGTTCGCCGGCGGCATCGGCGGGGAATTCCAGGGCATGACCACCGACGAGCTGATCGAGTGGCTTTACAAGCTGTTTTTCCGGGAACGGGCGATCGAGGAGCATTCGACGGGGGAGGAGTACATCCCCACCGTGATCTATGAGAAGCCGAAGACGACGATGGACAATCTCCGGCCGCTGCTCAAGGCGGGCGCGGTGGTGCTGGTCGTCGGCGTGCTGCTGATCATCGAGCGGAAAAACATTGCCGACGGCTGGTACAGAATCCAACGGAAAAAGGAGGAGGCGCGGAAAAATGCTGGTTCTTAAAAACATTGTGAAGGATTATGCCACGGGTGACTCGAGCGTCCGGGCGCTGAAGGACGTCAGCGTCAGCTTCCGCGAGAGCGAGTTCGTCGCGATCCTCGGCCCCTCCGGCTGCGGCAAGACCACCATGCTCAACATCATCGGCGGCCTGGACCAGTATACCAGCGGCGACCTGGTGATCAACGGCAAGTCCACCAAGACCTTTACCGACGGCGACTGGGACACCTACCGCAACCACTCGGTGGGCTTTGTGTTCCAGAGCTATAACCTGATCCCCCATCAGACCGTGCTGGCCAACGTGGAGCTGGCGCTCACCCTCTCCGGCGTCTCCAAAAAAGAGCGCCGCGCCCGGGCGGTCAGGGCCCTGCAGCGGGTGGGGCTGGGCGAGCAGATCAACAAGCGTCCGGCGCAGATGTCCGGCGGCCAGATGCAGCGCGTCGCCATCGCGCGGGCGCTGATCAACGACCCGGATATCATCCTTGCCGACGAGCCCACCGGCGCGCTGGACAGCGAAACCAGCGTGCAGATCATGGAGCTGCTGCGGGAGATCTCACGGGATAAGCTGATCATCATGGTCACCAACAACCCGGACCTCGCCCACAAGTACGCCAACCGCATCGTCAGCTGCCTTGACGGGCAGATCGTCAACGATTCCAACCCTTTCACCCCGCGAACCACGGATTTCGAGCTGGAAAAGAAGAAGGCGGAGGAGGAGAAGGCCAAGGGCAGAAAGCCCTCCATGTCCATGTTCACGGCCTTTGCGCTGAGCATCCGCAATCTGATCACCAAAAAGGGCAGGACCATCCTTGTGGCGCTGGCGGGCAGCATCGGCATCATCGGCATCGCGCTGATCCTCGCCCTGTCCAACGGCATCAACGCCTATATCGACAAGGTGGAGAGCGACGCGCTGCTGCTGTTTCCCATGTCCATCGAGAAAGAGGCGGCCAATACCGACAGCCTGCTTGAAACCGCGCTGGGCATGAACCCGCTGCTGGGCGTGGACCACGACACCGAGGACGCTGTGTATATCAACAAGTCCTTCACCACCATGCTCAACACGTTCATTGCCCAGTCCTCGGCGAACAACCTGAAAAGCTTCAAAAAATATATTGACGACAACAAAGAAAAATTCGACGCTCTGTGCAATGACATCCAGTTCAATTACGCCACGCCGCTGAACATCTACCGGGTGGACGACGGCTCGAATATCCAGGTCAACCCCAGCACGATGATGAGCCAGATGAACATGGATCAGCAGATGGCGGGCATGGAGGGCTTTATCGACATGGATTCCTACGCCAACCTCTGGAAGCAGCTGGTGGGCGGCAGCGAGACCGTGGCAGAGCATTACGACGTGCTGGCGGGGCGGCTGCCCGAGGCCTTCAACGAGGTTGTGCTGATCGTCGACGGAAACAACGAGATCAACGAGATGATGGCGTATTCCCTCGGTCTGAAGGACCAGAGCCAGATGATGTCCAACCTGATGGCGGCCATTTCCTCCGGCGGCGATTACGACGACGGCACCCAGGACCGGTATACCTACGAGAGTATCCTGGGCATGAAATACAAGCTGCTGCTCAACTGCGACTATATGGTGAAGGATGCCGAGACCGGCTGCTGGACTGATATGCGCGCGAACCCCCTGTACGTCAATAAGATCCTTGAAAACGGCGTGGATATCAGCATCGTGGGCGTGATCCGTCCCTCGAAGGACAACGTGCTCTCCGTGGGCACCGGATTCATCGGTTATCCCGGTGAGCTGATGGAATACGCGCTGTCGACGAATAACAATTCACAGGTCGTGCAGGAACAGCTGGCAAACACCAAGGTGGACGTGATCACCGGCGAGGAGTTCTTCGAGCTGGACGTGAACGATTTCGACCTTGTGGATATCGACCTGACCCAGATTGACTTCACCAAGCTGGACATTACGCCCTTCCTCTCCATGGCGGCGGAGATGGACCTGTCGCAGATCAACATCATGGACCTGCAGTCGCTGTTTGATTTCTCCGATATCTCCGACCTGCAGAAAAAACTGATGGAGGGCTACCTCAACGACGAGCAGGTCATCGCCATGAAGCAGGCGTACGTGGACACGATCAAGTCCCAGCGGTCGCTGGAAAACACCTTCGGCATCATCGGCTACGCCGACGTGGACTCGCCCACCTCGATCTTCCTGTATCCCAGGGATTTCGAGACCAAGGCCGAGGTCAACAATATGGTGGAGTATTACAACACCACCGTCGCCGGCGAGGGACATGAGGAGCTGACCATCAACTGCACCGACTACATCGGCATCATCATGAACGTGGCGACCCAGGCGATCAACATCGTGACCTACACCCTGATCATCTTCGTCGCGATCTCGCTGGTGGTGTCCTCCATCATGATCGGCATTATCACCTACGTCTCCGTGATCGAGCGCACCAAGGAGATCGGCATCCTGCGCGCCATCGGCGCCTCGAAGCGCGACATCTCCAACGTGTTCAACGCCGAGACCGTGATCATCGGCTTCTCCGCCGGCATGGTGGGCATCATCACCACCGGCCTTCTGGAGATTCCCATCAACCTGCTGCTGCACAAGCTGACGGGCGTGCCGGTCTCCGCGCTGCTGACCTTCGGCAACGCGTCGTCCCTGGTGGGCATCAGCATGTTCCTGACCTTCGTTGCGGGCCTGATCCCCTCGTCCATGGCGGCGAAGAAGGACCCGGTGGAAGCGCTGCGGAGCGAATAACGATTCTGATTCAATGCCGGACGGTTCTGTCCGGCATTGTTTGGGTTTTGCCCCTTTTTATTTGTTGACGGAACGAAACTGTGCTGAACACTATTAATTAAATGTGTTAAATTAATTTATACAACCAAAAAAAGAAATATAATGCAAAATTTTGGTTATTTTTACAATTGACAATATAACCAATATAAAATAAAATATTTATGGATAGTTTAGCTTACCAAATTTTGAAAGAAAGAAGGTTTTTTATTGATGACTAAACTCTCTAAGAAAATCCTTGCGATCGTCTTAGCGGCACTGATGGCATGCACGGTTCTTCCGATCGCCGTCTTTGCCGCCGATGATGATGCAGCCGGCGCCGGCACCGAAGCGGAAGTCCGTGTGAACGCGTGGGACGTTAACTACGGGTTTATTCTTGACGAGCTTTTTGACGACGCTCAGTTCACCCATTGGAAATACGTTGCTCAGAACACTGAGTCCATTTCCAAGACCATGAAGGCATACACCGCGTTCGGTCTTTATGACGAGGCGTGGAGAAATGCTTTCGACGAGTCTGTTTCCGTCAAGACTGCGGAGCAGATCCTTGTCGGTCTCTGCGAGAGAGTTGATCCCGAGATCAACACCCAGATCACCGACACCATCGTGAAGGCTCTTGAAGGCGCTTCCGACGCGATGGAGCTTGCCCAGAAGGTCAACGGCTATGCCGACAAGTTCCTCGGCAAGTCCAGCGAGCTCATCGAATCCACCGGTTTCTCGGATGCTCTTGGTTACATCAACACCGCGATCAAGATCGCGAACATCTACCAGGAGAACAGAGACAAGATCATCGAGGCTTATGCGCGTATCCTCTCCGCCCGTGCGGCCGGCGAGTATTATGTCGAGCTTCTGAACTATGTCGCTGAGAACGCCGGCTACAGCCCCCTGAAGAAGGCTGCCAAGAACCTCATTGCCGACATCAACGCATCCCTCGAAGAGATCTACGCTTCTCTTGCAGAAGAGGCTGCCGGGAACCTTGCTTCCCAGGGCGCTCAGTATCTGCTTGAGATCGCTGCGGATTCCAACGTCTACACTGCGACTGCGAAGAAGGTCTACAATGTCGCTACCGGCATTGCCGACAAGCTCTTCAACACCAGCGATCAGTACGTGCTGATGGATTCCCTTATGATCATCTTCTACTTCGGTCAGAACCTCGCTGACTGGGCTGACGCCGCTTACGCCGGCAGAGCTGACGATTACAACAAGGCTCTGTACGCGATCGGCACCCTGCTTGCCACCAGAGCGACCGGTGAGAGCACCCTTTACAACCTGAAGGAAGCTCAGGCCGGCGGCATCGTGGGCAGAATCAAGTCCAAGATCTACAAGGCTGTTACCGAAGGCACCGTCGCAGCTCAGGCGAAGCTTGACCTTGCGAAGACCGCTCTGATCGACACCGATCCCGCAGAGTACAAGGGCGTTATCACCTCCTCCATCGAGGTTTACTGCCCCGTGACCCTTACGGTCGGCGCGACCACCGTCGGCGGTGAAGACGCTGCTGTTGCTGACGCGGCCGGCAACCTTGTCGCTGCGAAGTACAACGCGTACAACAAAGAGTATGTGAAGGTTGCCTACATCGCAGGCGCGAACACCGTTGCGCTCAACGGTACCGGCACGGGCGACGTGACCGCGATCCTCAACGTTGCTGAGGGCGAAGGCCATGAGGATTATTCCTTCACCGACGTTGCTGTTGCGGAAGGCACTGCCATCGTGATCAACATCGCGAACAAGACCTACACCGTCAACGGCGGCGCAGCTGTTGCTCTGAACGACGAATACGTTCCTTCCCCCGAGCCCGAAGTGGACGCCGGCACTGTTGTTGACGCCGCTGTCGAGGTCGGTAAGGAAGAAGTCACTGAGAAGGTCAACGCCCTGAAGGCGTTCTTCCAGAAGATCATCGAGTTCTTCAAGAACCTTTTCAAATTTGGTAAGAAATAATCGCTGAACATCCGGCGGAGCCCCTTCGGGGGCTCCGTTTTTTTAATTCTGATTTGTCGCGCAGCGAAAAATCAGAATTAAAGTGGCCAGTGGACAGTGATCAGTTGTCAGTTTCGGAAAAGCGCTTCGCGCCTTTTTATTATAGAAAACAGTACTTTCAAATCAAAGCGTTATGGTGA
>CACYHJ010000024.1 GCA_902774165.1 Oscillospiraceae bacterium | reverse complement strand
TAGACCTCGTTTTTCTTAAACTTGTCGCCGATGGTGTTCATTCCGTCCAGCAGGCCTTCATTCAGGATCTCCGACGCGGGCAGGCCCTCGCTCAGCGCCTGCTCTACGAACGCCTTGACCTGTTTTGCTCTGCCGCGCTGCAGACTTTCGGAAATGTCGGTGTAAATGCTCATGTTATGATACCTCCGTGGGGGTTCGTTGTTGGTTGTTGGTTGCTCGTTGCCGGTTGCTCGTTGCCGGTTGCTCGTTGCCGGTTGCTGGTTGCTGGTTGCTGGTTGCTGGTTGCTCGTTGCTGGTTGCTCGTTGCTGGTTGCTCGTTGCTGGTTGTTGGTTGCTGGTTGCTGGTTGCTCGTTGCTGGTTGCTCGTTGCTCGTTGCTGGTTGCTGGTTGCTGGTTGCTGGTTGCTTGAGAGATACGAGATACGAATCACGAGTCACGAGTCACGAGTCACGAATCACGAGTCACGAATCACGAGTCACGAATCGCGAGTCACGAATCACGAATCACGAGTCACGAGTCACGAATCACGAATCACGCACCGATTGGTCTGTGATATCTGGTATTCTCACGCTACGCCTCGCCGTAGAATTCATCCAGCACGGCGGACGCGGTCCGGGCCCAGACGATCAGGTTCTGCGGGCGGTAACTCACAGTGCTGACGTCTTTCAGCGTGATGTCGCAGGGACAGCCGTATTTCAGGCAAAGAGACGCGGTTTCGGTGATCTCCTTGCGGATCACCTCCGGGTCCGTCGTGATCGCCACGTTCGCCGGGTTGGGCTTTCGGGAAAGCACGTAATTCCCGCCGATCTGCTCGGCCGAGGCTTCCACGTCCGCCCAGGGGCTGACGCCGATCTTGCGCAGATTCGGGTACTGCTTTATGATATGGAGCCGGTCGGAAAGGGGCTCGCAGCAGCCGTAATAGGTATGGGCGCAGCGGGCCGCCAGCGGCAGGGAATACTGCACGTCGAACTCGTCGTGGGCGGCGGGAGAGATGGAGGAAAACATCTGCGCCATGGTGCGGAACCAGATATCTCTGCAGCCGTAAGGTCTCAGCTCCCGCTGCGGTTCCGGCGTGAATTCTCCGGGGGTGCAGTGCAGCGAGATCCGGCGGGGATCGTAAAGCCACAGCGCTTCCATCTGATCCATCTCGCTTGCCATGGCGCGGGTAAACAGGCCGATGATCTTATGCAGATACTCCGGCCGGTCGTAAATATCGGTCAGGATCGGCTCCACGCCCCGAAGGCGCGCGATCTGATCCCACGGCGCGTAATAGATGCCGTGGCCCCGCAGCGAGACATGCAGGATATCGCCCAGCACCTCTTCGGCAAAGGCGACGTTTTGCACGTCCTGTACAGGGTCCGCCGTAATGACCGGGTCATGAAAGGCCTCCAGGGCGCTTTCATCCTTCAGCACGTCCTCGTAGTGATGGGAGACGATCCAGTTGCGGTCGTCGACGGAGACGATATTTTCCTTTGCGGAAAGCCCGTTGCCGGTGGAGCTGTAAGACTTGCTTATCGTCCATACCGGCTCGATATAATTGTCGCAGGCGAAGTGCTTTTCACGGAACAGCTCCGTGCGCAGGCGCCATTCCATCCCCCGCAGCCGGTCGTCCTCGCAGACGCAGTCCAGCTCGCCGTCTATGTTCAGCTCGAACCAGGGAAGCTCCTCCATGATCAGCGGCGGCCGGACCACACGCAGATCGTTGGAATCCCGGAACCGTTTGCGCATTCTCACATGCTTCGGGGATTCCGCGATTTCGCGGTACTGCTTCGCCAGCTCCCGGATGATCGCTCTTTGTGCATTGAAATCGTTCATCGGTTCAGCCCCATTCAAACATTTTCCGTTCTAAACGGCGGGTCAAAGTCTGATTTCCTTGATCTTCTCCGCGTAATACTGCACCAGCTCGAATTTCGTGCCGGGCATCAGCCGGTGGTCGGGGCACGGGATGAATCCGCCCATGGCGGAAAGCCGCGTCAGCCGTTCGATCTCCGCGTCCACCGCGGCTTTGTCCTTGCGCAGGGCGGTCTTATCCATACCGCCCACGCCCAGCATCCCTTTGCCGAACTTCTTCCGCGCCGGTTCGAACTGGTCGCCCCACACGCCGATCTCGATGGGGAACATGGTATTGACCCCGTTTTCGAACCAGATTGGCAGCAGCTTCTCCGTCACGCCGTCGCAGTCGAGCGAGATCACGTCGATGCCGTATTCACGGCAGAGATCGTTTCTTTTTTTATAGTGCTTCGCGCACAGCTCGTCAAACATCTCCGGCGAGAGCAGCGGACCGTTTTTAAAGCAGATATCCTCCCAATAGTGGGCGAAATCGAATTTCGCGCCGGTCTCGAGGATCGCCTTCACGCACTGATACTGCATCTCGGCGAAGGTGTCGACGATATCGGCGAACAGGTCCTCGTCCTCGTCGTAAAGAAGATAGCTCATGCCGACGACGCTGGTCATATCCCGGATCGAGCCGAGGACGCTGCCGAGGTGCAGCCCGATGGGCGTGTCATAGGAACGCGTCTCGTTGAAATGCCGGAAATACTCAAAATTCACCCGCTCGGGCGAATACTGCATTTTCGGGCGGTAAAGGGTCTCGAACGCCTCCCGGTCCTTGAGAAGATAATCATCCTCCGAAGGGATGGAGGTGACGCCGGGCTTGACCCGCTGGATCACGCCGGTCCCGCTCTGCACCCGGCGGCTGCCGTCGGGCAGAACCTCCAGTTCTTTTGTTTCAAACGCGGGCAACAGACCGTTGTTCGCCCCGGCGGTACGCGACCAGTTGAAATCCCAGCCGATAAGTTTGTCGAGCGCCTTATCCTTTTCGTTTCCGTCCCAGTTGCCCTCGGAAAGCTCCCGGGGGATTTTGCCCTGATCCGCCCACTCGGTCAGCAGCTCCGGCCAGTAGCCGAAATGCACGGCGGGCATCCGGTCCGCCGGCCGGTAGTGCAGGATATTCATTGCGCGTTCACGGTTTGTCATTTCTGTTCCTCCCGTTCCGACATGATTGCGTCGATCACCCGTTCGACCTCGTCCCAGGTATTCACGCGGATCATACCGTTGGCCTCGGCGTCGTAGGCTCTGTTATGGGGCGCGGTATACAGCAGCTTGATATAGTCCCCGCCCTCCAGATTATGCACGCCGTCGTCAATGAGCACGTCGCCCCGGATGAGCTGTTTTCTCGAGGTGATCATGATCTGATCCCGCCGCAGGAACGGGAAATGCTCCATCAGGAAGCCGCTGATTTTTTCCGGCACAGACTCAAAGGGCGTCGCGGTGACGATCAGCACCTCGTGCCCCGCGTCCATCAGCCGCCGCAGGGATTCTGCCGCGCCGGGGATCGGCTGTACCGTGCTCCAGAACCCGGGCCGCACGGGGATCGCGTAGACCTGCTCCCAGGTAAGCCCCGGGAACGCCGCCGTCACGTTCCACTCCCGGACGTCGTCATAGGCCGTACGGTACCCGTATTCTTTGTTGACGCCGTCGACCCACGCCTGCAGAAGCTGTTCGATGGTGTCGTCCATATCCACAAGAATAATCATCGTCTCACCGCCCGGCCCACATCTGTCTGAACTGTTTTGTGTACCCGGTAATATGATACACTCTTTCCGTTTTCGGTTTTATGCGCGGAAAATCGCCGCGAGGAAGCTGAAAAACGCCTTGAATCTTTCGAGCAGCGCTCTGAGCCGGAAGATGGGATTCGCCTGTGTAAAAACGGTGTAACCGCGGTTCGCATTGATGTTGCTCTCGTCGATCAGAAGGCGGTCAAACACGCCGCTGCCCTTGAGGGGGCCGTCGTAGACCGTATTGTCCGTGTCCCCGCGGAAGTCAATCCGCAGGTTCGTAACGGTCGAGTTGAAGCTGTCGCCCTCTACCCGGAAGCCGGTGCAGTTTCCGCCCTCGCCGCTCCACCAGAAAGCATAGCAGTTGTCATAGATGCTGCGCCCGTTCCCGATGATCCTGAAACAGGTCTGGAACTGGTCGCTGTAACAATAGGTGTAGAGGTTGTTGCCGCTCTCCTCCACAAAGCCGCAGGAACCCTCGTATTTGTCCCAGCCGATCTGATACAGCGGATGGATGTTGGTCAGCGCGTTGCCTGCGGAACGCATGATCACACCGATATACACGCAGCCGATGCGGATGTTCGTGAAGGTATTGTCATAGCCTTCGATCAGCATTCCCACGGCGTCTGTCGTGCTGTTCCCGATGATGTTGATATCGCGGATATCGGCGTCACTGGAGCCGCTGTTCGCGCCGAAGCCGATATGCAGCCCCACCACGGTGTTTTTGATCGCGGTGTTCTGCACCTTCGTCTCACGGCCGGAGTCGATGCTGACGCCGTCGGCGATCCCGCTGCCGTCGATCACGCCGCCGTAGAGGCCGTAATTGCTGCCGGCCTTTGCGGTGGTGTTGTAAGGATCCTTGCCGCCCAGGCGGATCACAGCGCCGCCCTCAAAATCATCCGTCGCTTTGATCACCGCGTAGTTTGCAAGCTGCAGGTCCACGCTCTTGTCCGGATCGGCCGGTGTGCACAAAGAGTGCGAGACCAGATACTCGCCGTCAGGGAAATAGATGGTGCGGTTGGGATTTGCGTCGATCAGCGCCTGAAGCGCGTCCGCCACGTCGGCGCCGGTGTCGGCAGGCACGGTATCGGTGACGCAGAGCACGCCGGGCGCAGACGCCGCGACGCCCACGCAGCCGAACGCCAGCGGAAGGATCAGGATCAGTACAAGGGGAAGAAATCTGAGTTTTGCCATTGTTTATCGCTCCTATCAAAAATTAATAACGCAATTGACGTCCCGGCGCTTCCGTCAGAGAAGCTCGATCACGTTGACGGAATGCGGGGCAAGAGAAACGGCGCCGTCAAAGGGAAGCCATCCGGAGACGGTGACGCCGACCTCCGTTCTGCCGATATCGTTGTAAGAATCCCGCGACGGTCCGTTCAGGGTATGTACGCGCATTCTGAGCGGCGCGGCGTCAAGAAAGCTGAAATCGACGCTCTGCCGGTTCACCGGGTCCTTATTGACGGCGGCGACGGCGTAACCGCTGCCGTCGCATGTGACGACGAGATCCACCGTGTCAACGGTTTTTTCGTCGTCTCGAAGGACGCCGGTGATCGTCGGGACGTCCTCGGTCCAGAGCTCAAGAACGGTATCCTTCAGAAGGTTGGCATACAATTCAAAGACGAAGTACTGCGGGCGCAGCACGATCCCGTTTTCGTGGGTGAAGATCGCGCCGCGGGTGTTGACCACAGGGGAAAAGCACGCCATGCCCACCAGGTCGCAGTTGCGCATACAGGTATTGAGAAACGCTCCGGAGAATACGGCGTCCGCCATGGTATAGATCGAGTTGATATCGTTCTTGTTCCGTTCGCCGAGCACCTGATCCCGATAAAATGTTTCATCTTCGTTCCGGAGTTTTTTCCGGTCCCAGGTGTCCATCAGATTCGGATGCCACCAGCCGCGCAGGTTCCATTCGTCGTATGCGATTCTGATCCGTTTTTCCAGTCCGAGCGCAGTAAGATACGCGCGTACGCGGTCGATCGCGCCGCTGATATCCTCGCCGGTATGGAGCATCACGGTATCGTAATCGTCGGGGATCAGCCCGTTTTCCGTATTTCCCCAGTAGCCGTGGATGGAGACCCAGTCAAGATACTGCCCGGCGGTACGCAGCAGATTGAGATTCCAGTCCAGATCCGGGATCGAGGCTGCCGACAGCTCGATCGTCGGGTCGACGCGCACCATCATTTTCGCACTTTCCCGGACAAGTCTCCCCCACTCCTGCGCGCTTTTCGCGCCGATCTCGTGGCCGCCCCAGTTTTCGTTGCCGATGCTCCAGTAACGAACCCCGTGCGGCTGGGGGAAGCCGTTTGCGATCCGCCGCTTCGCCCAGCGCCCCATGTCCCGCAGATTGCAGTATTCCACCCAGTCGCTCATCTCTTCGGCGTCGCCGGTGCCCGCGTTGGTGCAGAGATAGGGCTCGCAGCCGAGCTTCCGGCAGAGCTTGATGAACTCATCCGTCCCGAAGCCGTGGGATTCCTCCACACGCCAGGCTTTGTCGTAGGTCGGCACGCGGTTTTTGCCCACGCCGTCCTTCCAGTGATAGGCGGAGACGTAACAGCCGCCGGGCCAGCGGATGATCGGCGTTCTGATGCGCCGCAGCGCGTCCAGAACGTCGGCGCGAAAACCGTCCCCGTCGGCAAAGCGGGAAGCGGGATCAAATACGCCCGCGTAGATCTGCCGGTGGAAATGCTCCAGGAAATGGCCGAACAGCATTCTGTCCGCCTTGCCGACGGTGTGTTTTTTGCTGCATATGACCTTCATACGATCTCCTTTTTTATAAGGCAACACCGCACAAATACGAATGCGCGTCTTGCTTGATCTTTGTTCCGTCATCTTGTACAGATTCTCCTTGACAACCGTCAGGTTGCCTGCGGAGACTCTGTACAATTTGACGAAAAAATCTACTGCGCAATCCGCACGCCCGAATTGTGCGGTGTTGCCACAATAACGTCTTATACTTGCCGTGTTTCTTTCATTATAACCGAAGTCCGTCAGAATTACAACAACAATCCGAATGTTTTTCCGAAGGGCAGGCATTGATCGGGGAAATTTCTTCTTCAGATGCGTTCGAAGCCGATACGGCGCAAAAAAACAGCTCTGCTCCGGCAGGGCTGTTTTGCTGTATGTGAATCCTATCCGATCATTTCAAAGCTTTCGATCGGCCGGCCGTCCCGTTCGATCGCGTATTCATGATCCTTCACCGTGTCAAATCTCAGAACGCCGTTCCCGGTTTCGTAAGGAATGAAACCGCCGGTTTCCAGATCCCTGACCCGCGTTTTTCCGCCGAAGGGATCCGCAATGCGGCATTCGTTTCCGGCAAGGCTCCTTATAATCCCGTAGGCGATCTCGCCGCAGCGCGTCTCCGCGCTCACAAGGAACGCTCCGCAGGCGCGAAGGGAGAAGAACGATGCGTCGCCGAGCGTTGAATCCCACGCCGGGAACAGCCTCAGAACGCCGCCCTGGCTCTGCAGCAGCATCTCGCAGATCACCTGCGCCGTTGCCGCGGTGCCCTTGCCGACGGAATAATCGCAGTCGAAGGCGACAGGCTCGTCCAGATTCCCGCCGATCTCGTACTGCTCCGGGATGAGCCGGAGAATCCGTCCCGCATAAGCGCGGTCGCCCATCCGCAAACGGGAGATAATGCCGAAGGAGCGGTCCCAGGGAATCTCGTCGTCGGGGATCAGCTTCATCACGGTTTTGCGGGCGGCTTCCATCAGCGCGGGGCTGTCGCCGTGCCACGCGTCCACCTCGCCGGTATAGCAGACCGGCGACACGTCCGTCACGCCGGGCGGGCCGTAATCGAAGGTCCGGTCGTCGGTATCGGCGGCGGTCTTCCAGGTGCCGTCCGGCCAGAGGGCGTAATCTTTGCGCAGCGCGGCGAGATCCGCTCTCCACGCGGCGGCAAGCTGCGCGTCGACGCCGAGCAGCTCCGCGGAACGGGCGGCTTTGTCAAGCGTATTGCGGAACATGCACACGTCGATGATCGAATCGGTCATGAATTCGTCGGTAAACCCGGCCGTGTGGGCAAATTCCTGACTGCGGGACGGGAAAATATACTTCTCCCCGGTCGCCTCGTCCGTCAGCAGATATTCGTGATAAAAGATCGCCGCGTCCCGCAGCAGCGGGTAGCCGATCTCGCGGAGAAAATCGAGATCGCCGGTGCAGTCGTAGTAATCCCAGCAGTATTTGACGCTCTCGCCCGCGGTGGAAAGGTTCATTTCCGTCGCGTTCAGGTTGATCGCGGAAGCGGTCACGGTGCCGATGTTGGAGATCGCGTGGGGATACGCCGTGCCGTTCATATGATAAAACACGCGGGTAAATTCCCGCAGCTTCGCATTCGCGTCGCACAGCATACGGAACCAGGGCTCCAGCAGCTCCGCGTGGTTCGTCGGCAGAATGCCGAGGTTCGTCTTTGCCTGTTCGTAGGTGAGGATATGGTGCCCCCAGTTCGCAAGGGAGGACTGATACCACGGCGCGAGATATCCGGCGGGCTGTCTGCCCGGCTTGCGTGACGCCATCGCCTGATAGACGCCCCAGTACCACGGCCGGGAGTATTTCGGATCCGGAAGGCGGACCCAGGAGCGCCGCCAAAGATGCCGATACCAGTCGATGCAGTTCCCCGCCGCCGTCGGCATGGAACCCGCCGCCGCCCGGTCGAGCCTGCGCCGGGATTCTTCTTCAGGATCCGCCGCGTCGTAAGTCGAGACGACCGTCAGAAGAAAATGCGTCTCCCGCCCCTTCGGCCTGCCCTCGGCGATGAGCTTCGAGCCGGCGATATAAGCGCGGAAGCCGGGGTCGTCCGGACGCATGCGCACGGTATAATGCACGTCGGGCGAATTTTCCGGGTCGTGCCCGGCGCGAAGCCGCATGGTAAAGCCGAAATCCGTTCCGTCGATAAAGGGGACGGGCGTATAATATTTTTCGATTTCCTCCTCGAGCCGCGCAATCTCTTCCGCGGTCCGGAAGCCGCAGTTCGACGAGACCTCCATCGGGTCCTTCGTCAGCTCAAGGGACATTTTGCCCAGATGACCGGCGGGCTCTCCCGCGCGGCAGCACAGATACAGCACGTCCTCGACGGGAGAGATACAGCTCAGGGTCGAAAACCCCCGCCCTTTGACCACGCCGTTCTGATCGCCGCAGCCGTAGGTCTGAATCACGCAGCCGCTGTGCAGCTCCATCCGCTCCTCGATATTCGACTGCACGCCGCCCGAGATCAGGTGCAGCGTCAGCCGCGCGGCGGAGGTCTGGCAGGGAGAATTCGTGCGCCGGTTCGCCGCGGCGTTGATATCCTGCTTGAGCGTCCCGTCGCCTTCACAGGCGCGCCGACGGACCTCTTCGATCCCGCCGTCGAGATAACAGGGCGGGTCGGAGTCGAAATCGTCCCACCAGAGGTCGTTCTTGCAGATGTGATAGGTGTAATTGTCCGGCGTGCCGTGGATCGCGGCGCCCAGATCGCCGCCGCCCACGATATAGGCGCGGCGGAAATCCTGCGCGGTGCCGCGGCGGGAATAAGCGTGCTTTGCCGCTTCCTTCGTACCGTCGGTATCAATCCGCATCCTGCCGGGCGTCATGGTCTCATCCGGCAGATGCGGCAGAACGCCGCTGCCGGGCTTTTTTCGTTTCATTCGTTCGTTTGCCACGATGATCACTTTCCGAGAATCAGTCTGATCGGCGCGCAGATCACCCACAGGATCTTATGGATGACCGTGCGCAAGCCCGTATCGGTTTTCACGTCCTGCGGCAGCGTCTCTTCGTCCGCGTACCAGAAGGTCGGCAGGCGCTCGGCGTTGACGGGCTCGTCTCTGAGGCTCAGCGCGCCGTTTTCGCTCAGGGAGACAATGCCGTAAGCTCTCATATCCTCAATGAGCTGCGCGGTCGCCGCCTCGGGATCGGTCAGCCCCGAATACCAGTTGAATTCGCCCGCGAAGGTCGCGTTTTTGAAGAAGCGCCAGCTGAGCGACAGCCCTTCAAGGTGACGCGCCTGCAGATCCGTGAGCTCCTTCGCCTTCGCGCCCGCCATGATCGCATCCAGCTTTTTGACGTTGACGCCGGAAAGCGAGGTATTGTTCACAAGGCTCACGCCGCCGTCGTAGCAGCTGTTGTGACAGGCGCGGAAGGTCTTCGGATTAAAGCCCTTGACGTTCTTCTCGAAATAACGGATGAATCCGACAACGTCCTCCCCCGCGGCGCCGTAATAGGCTTCGCAGAATTCGCGCATATGGCGTTCAATATCCGTATCGGGATCCCAGAGCAGCTTCAGGATCAGATACGTGCGCAGCTCGTGGAACTCGCCCGGCTCGATCGGGTCGCCGCAACCGTGGTCAAAGATCGCGGTCACGTGACGGTCGCGGTAATACCGGTAACGGCCCTGCAGGGCGGTCAGATTCGGATAGAGCGCGTAAAAATACTGAAAATCGGTGCTGTATTCCCAGATATAGATATTGTCGGTCAGCGCCGCCCAGCCGGAGAGCGCCTTGTCGAACTTGCTGTTGGCCGGGCAGCCCGCGTCATCGAGCGCGTGCAGCGTGCAGGTCGAGATCGGGCACAGACGGATCACAACGTCCTCCCCGACTTCAAGGCCCGTCGGCGGCAGCAGAGAGTTCTGATAAGCGAGCGTTTCAAACCGCGCGTCGGGGTAATCCTTTTTGACCTCGGCGGCGACCCGGTTGACGAAATCGAGCATCGAGGCGGAATCCGAGCCGCCGTGCGCGCTGTTGAACGCGCGGCATTCGGCGCACCGGCAGAAATCCTGATTGTCGTTCTGCGAGACGCTCAGAATCGCGTTGTACTGCGAGAAATAATCCTTCGCCCAGGCGACCGCGAGCGCGAAAACGTCGTCATTGTGCAGGCAGGGCTGACGGTTCGGCTTCCGCTCGCCGTTTTCGTCGCAGCCGAAGTATTCGGGATGCGCCTCGAACAGCGCGGCGGGAACGAACTGCTGCAGCGTATGCACGCTGCTGATCGACAGATCGTAGCGGCCGATCCCCAGCTCCTCTGGCATCCCCGCCATCACGCCGTGCAGCTTATGCGCCGCGCAGAATTCCGGATACGCCGTCGAGAACGCCCAGAAGGTGGTGCGCTGCCTGAAGCAGGGCTCATAGAAATAATCAATTTCGGGGATTTCGATTTTTTCCGTTTCGGGCACGACGGTCAGCTCGCGGGTGAACCAGCGGCAGCCGAGCCAGTCCTCAAGGAAGGTATACACGGCGTAAAGCGCGCCGCGCACGTCGCCGCCGGTCAGAAACAGCTTTTCACCGTCGGTGAGAATGCGGACCGCGTCTTCGTCCATCTGACTGCGGTCGATGTCAATCTGCGCGTCGCGGTTCGTTGCCCCGACGACGATCTCTTTTTCGGCGGTCGGAACCTCGTCCGTCACGAGATCGAACGCGGCGCCGCCGATGCGCTCAAGATAGTCCGCGAGCGTATCCGCCGCGGTCTGTTCGGCGGGAGTCGCGTCGGCGGAAACAACAATGCGGTAGTCCGTCGCGCCGTCAGCGGCGAGCGTCAGGCCGGGTTGGGCCGCATTGGCGGGAATGACGAAGGGAAGAAGAAGCAGCAGGGATAGAAGAACGCAAAGCAGTTTTTTCATCTTGGTTCACCTGTTCCTTTTCATTGAATAAATCATTCGGTACGGTGTCAGTATAGCTTATTTTCGGATAAAATGCAAGTATTTTTTCAATACAGGAATAAAAAAACTGGTAAAAATAGATATTTTTACCAGGAGATTTTTCGTGGGCGGATTGACAGGGAAGACGCGGGAAGTTTATAATAAAACCATGACATAACGGAATCTGATGCGGAAAGAATGCGTGAGATCATGAAAAAAATAATTGCTGTCGTTCTGATCATTCTGTTTGCGTTTTCCTCCTGCGGGGTTGCCGGGGAGAAAGGGACGGAGAACGACGAAACCGTATTTCCCATTCGATACAGAGACGCGGGCGTTGAAATCACGATAGAAAAGCAGTGGTATCTCGGCACCTGCTGCTATATTGCGCATCTCAGGATGACCGATTTTTCACGGCTGAAAACCGGCATGGCGAAAGACAGATACGGCAGAAAAGAACGGCCGGCACGGTTTGCCGAAAAACACGGCTGCCTGCTGACCGTCAACGGGGATTATTCCGAGGGCGTAAAGAAAGGCGTGCTGCGCTGCGGGGTCATTTACCGCGGTGACGATACCGTTGCCGACGGCGCGTATTCGCAGAAAACGGGCGTGCTTGCCGCGGGGAACGGCGCGACACTCTCCGGGCTGGCGTCGCTCGGATACACCGACAGCTTCGGGTTCGGCGCCGACGTGCTGGTAAAGGACGGCGTATCGGTCTATTTCCGGAAGGACGGCGGAAAGAAGGCGCAGAGAACGCTGATCGGCGCCACCGGCGTTCCCGGAGAGATCTATCTTGTCGTTACGGAAGGAAGGTATTCCGACGACGTCTCTCCCGGTCTTCAGTACTATGAAGCGGGAGACCTGCTGCAGAGCCTGGGCTGCACCTACGGCATCGCGCTGGACGGCGGCCGCTCTTCCTCGATGGTCTGGGACGGGTGCGTTTTAGATCAAAACCGAAGCCGGAAGGTCACCGGGTTCGTTTATGTGACGGGCCTGCCGTAATCCCCGATTTATGCTTCTTCTTTGAGCAGATCCTTGAATTGATACGCCCTTACATAATCAACATAATACTCCGCCCGGAACGTCTTTCTGTCGTTGCGCTCGATATACCCGGACCATCCTTTGGTCGTCATGGCGCTGCCGCCGTCCACCTCGCAGGAAAGAATCAGGTATTCCGGCTGTTCCGAAACGCCGCCCCATGCGGTCTTCGCGACCGCGTATCCGTTGATATAGAACGTATACGCGTCGGGCGTCCACTTCACCCCGTAGGTGTTGTAATTCTCATACGGGTCGTTGTCCAGCTCGAAAATGCCCACGTTTTTATATCTTGTATGCAGACGGTAACCGTTGTAATGCAGATTGAGCGTGACGAGATTGCGTTTGTTTTCGCCCAGGAACCAGAACGGCGATTCGAAGATATCGATCTCCGCGCCGTTGCGGGAATGCCCCACGACCTTGTGCACGTTTTCGTTCATCATCCAGAAGGCAGACCAGAGCCCCTGCCCCTTCGGAAGCTTGCATCGGCATTCGAAATAGCCGTATTTCTGCTCGAATTTCTCCTCCGTCTCGATGCCGGAGGTATACCAGCCCGG
>CACYHJ010000023.1 GCA_902774165.1 Oscillospiraceae bacterium | reverse complement strand
TTTTTTATTATCCGCTTCCGCGACGCCGGACTCCCCCGTCGCGACCCAGCACTTCCTCTTCTTATCAAACATCGGGATTGACCTCCTGTGAAATATTCAGACTGATAAACGCGGTATAGATCCCGATTGCGGGAATCAGCGCAGAAAGCACGGGCAGGCTCCGGCTGCCCAGGAACGTCACCGCTCCGCCGACGGCAAGCCCGACCGCCGCCGAAATCAATGCGCCCGCAAGGGTCGAGCGGCGGAAGTAAACGAACTGAATCAATACCGCAAGAATCGCAAAGAATGCAAGGCGGATCAGGACGCGATACCAGACGACGCCCTCATCATAGATCAGCAGGCCGCTTCCCGAGGTCGTCACCGCGGTTGTGACGCCTGTAATGCTGCTGAAAGCATCGCTGAATGCGCCGAGATCGTTCCTCGCCGCGTCTGCTTTGCTGATGACGGTATCAAAGCCGCCGGACTCCGAGGCAAAAACGGCAACCGGGTCGGTTTCCGCTGCGTTGTCTGAGATACGGATCGTATAGAGACTGACGCCGGATTTTATGTAATTCTCTTTGACCGCGTTCTCAAATTTTCCCTGGTCGTCCGTGATGACGATCACGGCGCGGCGTCTTTGGCCGGAGGCGCCGGACAGCGATTTATACGCCGTCTCAAGCGCGGTGTTCAGGTCGGTACCGCCGGCGAAGCTGTTGGAGATATCGAGAAAATCCTTTAACGCGGTCTTGCCCGCCGCGTCCATTTTTGTCAGCTTTTCCTGTCCCCCGTCCTTTGCGGCGAAAAGACCGGCGCCGAGACGGCTTTCCTCGCTCAGAGCGTCGACGAACTGCACGGACGCGGCGTGGATGTTGCCGCGATAATCGATCAGCGAACCGGAATCGTCGAGCATCAGCATATAATCGCTGTCTGACGGAATCAGAATCTCCTGCTTCTTCTGTACCCGGATCCCGTATGCGAGCTGTCCGAGAAAACCGACGGCGAAACAGAGCGCGAGCAGCAGCACGGCCGGGAGCACGGTCGTGGGCAGCTTCACCCTGACGCGCACCCGGATTCTCGATATCACATAAATCGCGGCAAGGGACGCAAACGCAGGCAGCAGGAACGCCGCGCCGACCGCAAGCGCCGCAGGGACGCCGGTCAACGATCGCTTCGGCAGCGCCAGGACAAAAACCAGATTCAGGACAAAAGACCCCGCAAAGGTTCCCAAGGCGAACGGAATGTCAAATTTTCTGTTATTCATACGCTGTTAAACTCCCATTCCAAAATCAGATCCGTTCCCGGCGACGACGTTCAACCGGATCAAAGCCGTGTAAACGCAGATGGCAGGCAAAAGCGCACAAACAGGAACCATCTCCGCGTATCCTGCCAGCGTCACGCCCGCCGTTGTGAGAATTGCCGCAGCCGCCGAAACAAGAATCCCGGGCAGATCCATTCTGCCGATCAGCAGAAGCTGCACAAGCACGACAAGAAGGACGAAGACGGCAAACCGGATCGCGACCCGCGAAGCGCTGACCGTTTCGTCATACAGGACGTAACCGTCAGAGAATTCCGTTGTGACGCCGGGCTGATCGACTTCCTGCGTGATCGCCTGAAACACCTTCTTCAACGCTTCCATATCGCTTTGCATGGTCGCGTCCGAGATCACCGTATCAAAACCGCCGGTCGCATTGACAAAGTCGACGAGCTCATCCGCGTCTTTGTTCTCGCTTCCGGCAATCCGGATGGTATAGAGCTTGATCTGATCGGCAAGATAATCGTTTTTCGTTTGGGTCAGGAATTTCACGAAACCGTCGGTCAGCATCACGACCGCCTTTTCTTTGCCGTCATTCTGTGCGTTCAGCACGTCCTTCGCCGTCTGCAGCGGATGATCGATATTGGTCATGCCGCCCAGAACGTAACGGTTCTCAAGAAACGCCGTCATTTTCGCTTTTCCGGCGGGGTCCATCACTGTCAGAGGTTCGGAATCCTTGACGTAAAAATCAAAAATTCCGGCGTACAGGCTGCAGTTTTCCGAAAGGCTCTCCGTAAAGAGGACCGACGCGGCTGTGACGGTATCGACGTAATCCTCCATAGAGCCGGACGCGTCAAGAAGCAGCGCGATATTGCTTCCCCGGGGCGGCTCCGGCTCGGGTTGTTCCGACCGGACGATCCGGAAGGAATATAGAAACTGTCCGGCAAAACCGACGATGAAACACAGCAGCAGCAACAGGGCTGCAAACCCGAATTTCAACGACGGCAGATTTACCGTCAGGCTCTTTCGCGCTGCCGAAACGATCCGCATGGCGGCAAACGACGCGAGCGCCGTGACAAAGAAAGAGATCCCGACCGCAAGCGCGGCGGCGACGCCCGCCGGTTTTACTTCCCGCAAAACAACGATCGACAGGACGCAGAACAGAAACGATACGCCGAAGGTCACGCCCGCGGTCAAAACGTCAAATTTCTTTTTCATTGCTGACACCTATATATAATATCCATTATATATCCAGCCCGGCGGAGGCATATTCTGTTCTCTGCACCCGGTTCAGCTTCCGGATCGCCTCCAGGATCTCATTCCCGGCGGAATCCGCGCCCGCGTTCACTTGTTCCATTGCGATCAACAGCGGGATATGGCAGCCTTCCGGTTTATACTCCCGCATACCGCCGAATTTATTCTCCTCAAAGACGAGACAGCCGTCCCCTTCCACCGTTTTGAACGTCAGGCCGCCGTAGACCTGCACGGGGATGAACGCCGTATCGTCCCCGCCGCCGAGCGCTTCGCGGACTTTTTTGCAGACGTCGCCGTCAACGGAGCATACCGAGTCCCGCTCCCGGATGCGGCCGAACTGCTCAACATGCCCGGCGATCAGGGAAACCGGCAGATTCGCTTCTTTGCCGCGGGCAATCAACGCGAGAGCATCGGAGCCGCCGGGCGCAGACGGCGCATTCTGCGCATAAAGCAGCGCGTCGCCGAACACCCACAGCATATCGCATGCGGGAAGCCGGTCGCCGAGCAGCTGCGCATAGGTCACGCAATCAAAGCTGATCTGAAAACGGAAGCTCTGAACGCCAGCCTTGCTGAGCGTCCAGGAAACCGCCTTCGGGGCGCCGTCCCCGTTTTCAAGGCCGTCGGCAACACGGTATTCGGTCATCTCCGGATCCGTGAAGATCCCGGAAATCGCTTTCTGCCGTTCCAGCAGCTCCCCGAGCTGGGCGCCGGCTTCGCTGAAAAACGCAAGCCCCGCATTGCCCACAAGATTGTTCATATTCGTATGCAGGCCGGCGATATAATCCAGAATTTCAGCAATGGATCTGCCGGCAACCGCGATTCTGATCTGCATAACGGCGCCTTTTCCGTCAACGACGACCGGAGGCGGCGGAGGCGGCAGCTTCCCGCCGCCTCCGCCGGTAATCACAGGCGGTTTCACGACGTCGGTCGGGATCGGCTTTTTTATCCGCTCGGTCGGCTCCGGAATGCCGGTTTTCTTTCGTTTTTTGTTTGATGATACTGCATCAAATGATCCGAATGCCATAGTGTCACCTCATCAGTTATCTCATTTGCGTATCGAACGAATTCTGATCTATGATCCGGGCAGGACGCAGGAATTTGATCCATTTTCCCGGCAGAAGGGGCGTTGCGCGTTCCCAGGAGCTCAGACACACCGCATAATGCAGAAGGTCCTTTTCCGAACCGTAATTCATCTGCTCATTCGCGACGAATGCGGGAAACGCTCCGCCGGGAAGCGCCGCGACTGCCTCAAGAAACGCCTGTTTATCAACGGAATACGCCCCGGAAGCGTCAATCTGAATCATGCGGAATACAAGCGCGTTGAAGGCGCCGTAATTGCACAGCACCCTGTTGACGATCAGGGCAAGGGTTTGCAGCTCCTGCGCGTCAGCGGAGAAAGCGAGATTCACAACGCCGTTTTTTTTGTTGCAGAACACCCCGTTCAGCGCTTTGACGCCGAAATACCCGCCGCAGGGAACCGGCGGTTTTAACGCCGGAGTCCCGTTCAGATCACACCAGATCGAATAAAATATTTCCTCATTCAGAAAACGGTACACCGGCTCCGGCAGCTCGTCGGGAGAGCGGACGTCCGCCGCGCGGTCCGACGTCAGGCGCATCATACGGTATCCCCGCGCGGATTGCGCAAACGTGCTGTTAATAAATACTTCCACAGGATTCTCACTTCTTTTCTAAGATCATTTTCGGTTGTCGGGCTATGAAAAACCCGTCCGCCGTGAATTCACCGGAATTTCTCCGTTTTCATTTTCCGCCTTCGGGATCATCAATAATAATCAACATTCTGACAAATGAAATCAGATGAATTTTTTATCTCATATTATCATTTTTCTCATATATTCTTCGGATTCTGGATCATAAAGAACCCGTCCGCGGAATAGGTGCTGGAATGGGACCGCTTCATTTTTCT
Organism: Oscillospiraceae bacterium; assembly: GCA_902774165.1. Lineage (GTDB taxonomy): Bacteria > Bacillota > Clostridia > Oscillospirales > Acutalibacteraceae > RGIG2774. The sequence goes on along the minus strand of CACYHJ010000023.1, from coordinate 8,645 downwards.
TCTCAGCGTTTCATAAGCCTCCCGCATCGCAAGCTGGTTCGAATTCTGCGCGCTCTTTGTAAAGCCGCCCATCTTCCACTGGCCGTCAACGCCCAGACGCAGCACGTAGGTGAGCGCATAGACGATCGGCTGCTCGCAAAACCGGGGCGAATAGCCTTTTTCGGAGTCCGCCAGGAATTCCGGCTCCTGATAAAGGGACATCACACGGCCGGTCTGCTCGTCCTTTACAAATTTCACGAAATCGATCCCGCCGGCGGAGAGAATCGGCGTCACGGCAATGGTCAGGCTGTTTGCCAGCTGCGGCGTGGAGCGCAGATAGAACAGAAGGTCCCTGTAGCCGATGCAGACGGCCTCAAACAGCTCCTGCATATAATTGCGGTGATAAGCGTTGAGCTTCGGCGTATACGTCAGATGATAATAACGTTCGCATTTCAGCGGCACAAACAGAACCATCCGGTCCTGAATATCCGCCGGGGAGAGGCTGTTTTTAAAGAAATTCGCGATCTCCCTCGGCTTATTGTATTCCTCATGGTACTGCCCGTAGCCCTCTCTGCCCATTTTGTAGAACAGATACGGCGTGTCGATCGCGATGATGATCACCTGACTGACGGCGATCAGGGCGCGGACTTCCTTTTCGTGCAGCGGGTCCGTCAGCCATTCGCCGGGGATATCGTGGATATTGATCACGACAGGCTTTACGCCGGGCATCTGAAATGAAAATTCATAAACGTCCCGCGCGCCGGTCGGGTTTTCATCCACCGTGGTACGGATCAGCGGATTGTCAAACTCCCCGATTTTTTTACGGATCACGTCCGCTGCGTTCCTCAGCTTCACATCCGTGTTCTGCATCGGCAGAAGCTGCAGCCGGGTCCCGGCGAGGGCTTTGCCGATTTCCATGCTCATGGAAGAAAGGACTGTGGTTTTGCCGCAGCGTTTGCCGCCGAGCATCAGAATGTTGATATCAGCCATCGTTATTCTCCTTCCTGATCAATTGCGCTGAGAAGCGGGCACAGCGTCTTGCGGACCTCGTTATCGAACGCGTCGATGATCTCAAAATCCCTGCCCTGCTCCTGCCAGATCTTTCTGGCGTATTCGACGAAAAACTCGCCCCAGATATCCGACATGCTCTTGACAACGCCGGAAGAAATATCCACCGCGGCAAAGGTAAGCCTGTCGTAAAACTCTTCCGCGACGGCAAAAAACGCCCGGTTGGGAGTGCTGTAAATCTCCATGAGCTCATGACGCAGGTTCTCCTCGATCAGAGACAGTCTTGAGGTCAGGAAATAATCGATCTGCACACCGCAGTTCTGAACCGTAAAATTCATCGTCGGGTTCGCAAACTCCTCGCACAGAGGATTGATGATGTTCAGCTGAGAACGCACGGTCTGAATGATCGCGGCGCGCGTATTGAACTGGAAGTTATTCAGGAACACGATCGCGTCATAGATCTGAGCGTATTTCTCGTCCTCACCGAAATACGGCCGGACTTTTTCAAGCAGCTTCTCCGTCAGATCGACGGAATCGTCGTTCACGTCGCCGGCTTCGCCGAACAGGGACTGAAGGTTTTCATAGAACACCCTGACAAGAGAATTCTTGAAACGGATATTCTCCTTGATCAGCTCCTCGTCGATATCAATGAACTGCTTTGTGATTTTATTGCGGACGTAATGCAGGCAGATATTCCAGATATCCCCCGCCAGCACGTTATTGGTCTCGGCAATCCGCTGGATCGCTTCCCTGCCGGGATTGACTTCGTTTTCAAGGGAGTTCAGGATTTTCTGGATCTCTTTCCACAGAACCGGGTTCGGCTCGTTGCGGTCTCTGGACCACTGATGAACGATTTTTCTGAGCTGGACGCCCATCGCGTTGAAGCACGCTTTCCCCTTGTTCAGCGCCATCTGTTCCATCACGCCGCCCTTTGCGACGCTTTCTCCGCTGCCGACGGCGTCAAGAATCCGTTTCGCCGCCTCGGCAAGCTTCTGCCGGGCGTCCTCCGCGCTTTTGACGTAGGTGCTGTCGATCGCGTCAATGTTGGCAAGCAGCGTGTCAAGCAGCGATTTCATAAACCGCTCGTTCACGTCCCTCGCGTCGGAGCAGTCCACGATCATGTGCCCCGCGATTTTCCATTTTGCAATATCACGGTCAAAAACGTCCACGGTATTGTCGTTGTGCCCTTTAAAATGGTTTACAAGATAGAACAGCCATTTCTCCGGCATTTTGTCGGCGAAGGAAGTCATCAGCAGGTTATTGATTTCAATATCCTTCGTCTGCGGGGACGCCTCGGGCCGCGTGACGACGATCGCGGCGTCGCACTCATTCTTCACCGTGTCAAGCATCGCCTGAATCACGCCGGCCTGCGTGCTCTCAATGCCGACGGTGTCAATCAGCCGCACCTTGCCCGGATCATAAAAGAATTTACACTGAATGTCCGCTTTCTGAACCGCGAGATAGTTGTTGTAATACTCAATATCGGGATCGGAATCCTTTTTGCCGTTATTCTGAGCGACAATGGTCTTGATGATTTCGGGATCGGTATAGGTTTCGGGGGAGGCGCCGAATTTGGAGCTGATGTCGGCAAAGCTGTTTACAATATTGCGCAGATGCTTCATCGCCGCCTGCGCCGCGCTGACGTTTTCCGGCGGCGCGTTGTCGGCGGCCTTTTCAAGCTGAGAGAGCGGCAGATACTCGATCGTGTCAAAGTCGATTTCATTCACCGGATACGACGGATTGATCGTGCGCACGTACTCGCGGGCGAATTCTATGATATCGTCCCGTTGTCTGTAATTGATCTCGGCGCGCACCGTATTCGGCGACATGTTCGGGTCGTTTTTGATGATGGAGACGGCGCCGGTACAGGATCCCGCGGCATAGGCGGGGATCACACGGTCGTCCAGCTGGCTGACCGACTGCAGAAACTGGCTTTTGCCCTGCCGCTCCTTGCCGATCGTGGCGATGCTCAGATAATCGCGGTTAAAACGGGTAATAACGGTATCCAGCTCGCCGATCGCTTCCTCGGTCTGCTTCATCAGCTCCTGCAGTCCCAGCGCTTTATGCTTGCGGATAAAATCAGCTCTGAGCTCGTCGTTTTTGATATCCCCGGATCTGATTTTCATCCCGTTGACCTTCTTCAACTCGGCAAGCAGGTCTTTCAGTTTCTGTTTCTGTTCTTCGAGACCCTTTGCCTTTTCATGCCTGAGGCGAAGGATCTCGTCGATCTGCTGTCTGGTGCTCATATTTATTTCCTCCTGTATGTTTCTGATATCGCAAAAGGCGGCGATCTCATTCCTCGGGCGCCCGCCCGTTCATGGGATCCCGGAAAGGGAATGGGAAATCAGACGGCGCAAACCGGCTGCGTCCGTGCGGTGATGGGACGATCAAAAAACGGCATAATATCGCCTTATGCCGTTTTTTTGTCTTTATGCATTTACGGAATAAAAAACGATATTCCAGACGATGATTGACACGATGGTCACGGGAATCGCGATGATACTCATGAGCTTGAGCGTACTGTTATTTGTTTTCTTCGCGGAAGCAATGCCCATGCCGGCAAACACAAAGCCCAGCCAGCCGCCGAGCACTGCGAATACCAGCGCGAGAATGCCCATCCACAGATCGGGTTTATCGTCGATGCTCATTGAATTGCAGTTCGGGCACTGCGTCGTGCCGACCGGCAGAAGCGCTTTGCAGCCTTTGCAGCGCCACATGGGATCTTTCGTGTTTACGGGATTGACATAATAAGGCTGACCTGCAGGATACTGCCCCGGGCCGGGCTGCTGATACGGGCCGGGATTCTGCGCAAACTGCCCCTGCGGATATCCCCCGGCGGGCTGCTGATACGGGCCGGGATTCTGCGGATATCCGCCTGCGGGCTGCTCCGGATAGGGATTCTGCGGATATCCGCCTGCGGGCTGCTGCGCGTACGGATCCTGAGCATATCCGCCGTTATTCGGCGCGCCCGCGTTCTGCTGAGCGGCATTGATGACTGCGCCGCAATAAGGGCAATTCGGATAGCCCTCGGGGATGATCGACTGACAATTGCTGCATTTCATAACAAATATCTCCTTTATTAAAATATTTTCAAACAATTCAGGTTACAGATTTCCGATCCACGCGATAATATCGCTGATGATCTCGTCTTTGTTCAGTTCGTTCAGCACCTCGTGCCGGCAGTCGGGATAAAGCTTCTTTTCGACATTTGCGTGCCCGGTCGCCTGCAGCTTCTCATAAACCGCGTCGATCCCCTTGGAGAAATCCCCCACCGGATCCATCGCGCCGCTGATCAGAAGGATCTTCAGCTCCTTCGGAAGCTTTTCATACCACGCGTCGGTGTTTGACTGCACGTTGACCTTGACAAGATCGTTCATCCCCTGCGTGGTAAACAGGAAGCCGCAATAGGGATCGGCAACGTATTGATCGACGATTGCGGTATCTCTCGTCAGCCAGTCGAACGCCGTACGGTGCTCAAAGGGCTTGCTGTAAGCCGAAAACGTGATTTTATCAAGCAGCTTGCTTTTATGTTTTTTGCCGCAGACGCCGCCGATCAGGGATGAGAGCTTATCCCCCGCGCCGGCAAGCGGGTTCGGGCCGCCGGTGCCCATATAGATCGCGCCGTCAACGCCGTCCGACGCGTATTCGGCGGTATAGATCCGGCAGATAAAGGATCCCATGGAATGCCCCATAACGACCGTTTTCTTCCCCGGATTCTCTTTTTTCGCCAGATCGACGTTCGTTTTCAGGTCTTTGATCAGCCCCAGATATCCGTCCTTTTCGCCGAACCATCCGGTCAGCGCGGGATCGGCGTTGGACTTCCCGTGGTTCGCCATATCGTGCATATACACGGCGATTCCGTTCTCCGTCAGCGTTTCAATAAAACCGCGGTAACGCTGCTGATGCTCCGCCATACCGTGATGGATCACAAGCACCGTATCATATTCCCCGCTGTCCGGCGTATAGGCGCAGGCCGCGATTTCGCAGACGCCCGTCGCGGACGGATAGCCGTATTCTCTTGTTTTCATCGAAATGCGCTCCTTTCCGAACAATAATTTTTTATTTCTACAATTATATAATATTAATAAAAAATACGCAATATAAAATTCAAAAAAATATAAAAATTTACCATATTAATTTGAATGAATCCGACCGAATCATCCATCGTTTTATTGACAGGCTCCGATCGCTGTGATAATATTGATACGGTGAATTTGTATTGGAGGTTGTCATCAATGCGAAAAGTACACATCGTCACATACACCCATTGGGACAGGGAATTCCGCTGGGAGTTCGAGCGCACGCGGATGCGCCTTGTGGATCTGTTCGACCACCTGTTTGAGATCATGGACGAAAAACCGGACTACCGCTCCTTCCTGTGCGACGGGCAGCTGACGCTGATCGAGGATTACCTTGAGATCCGCCCGGAGATGAAGGACAAGGTAAAACAGTTCGTCAAAGAAGGCCGCCTTGAGATCGGCCCCTGGTTCACCCTGCCGGACTGCGCGCCGATCCAGGGCGAGAGCGTGGTCAGGAATATCCAGTACGGCGTGAAAAAGAGCGCGGAATACGGCGATGCGCTCAGATGCGGCTACAACGTGTTCTCCTTCGGCCAGATCGGCCAGCTGCCGCAGATCTACGCGGATTTCGATATCGACAACATCGTTTTTTATAAATATATGGACCCGAAAAAGTCCAAATATCACGAATTCATCTGGGAAGCGCCGGACGGCACCCGCGCCTGGGCCTCGCATCTGGGGCCGGAAGCCCGCTGGAATTTCTTCTTCGCCGGGCACATCCCGATCGTCTACGACAAGGACGCCTGGGACAAGCGCTGGCAGTTCACCTGGGGCGAGCTGGGCAAGGTGTTCCACACCGCCAACAAGGACGATTACGGCTGGTTCTACGACATTCTCGACCCGGAGACCTCCTACCACCCGGAGAATCTGCGGAAGGGCATGGAGCGGGCGCTGAAGACCGTGGAGGGCACCGCCGCGCCGGACTGCGTGCTGATGTTCGAGGGCACCGATTTCACGGAACCCCATCCCCTCACGCCGTAGATCATCCGCGCGCTGCAGGAGGAATACAAAGGCGAGCTGGAGATCGTGCATTCCACGCTGACCGATTATCTGACCGAGCTGAAAGAAAAGCTCAAGGAGGTCAAAGATCTCGACGTGGTGAAGGGGCCCATGCGCGACGGGCCCGTGGGCAGCATCCACACCGACGTTTTCTCCACCCATCCCGAGGTGATGATCGAGAATTCCCACGCGGAGAACACCGTAATCCGCTACGCCGAGCCCCTTTCGGCGATCGCGTGGAAATACGGCCTCGCGAAATACCCGGATACTTATCTCGAAAAGCTCTGGCGGCTGCTGTTCCAGAGCCACGCCCACGATTCCATGCACGGCCTCGGCCCGAAAACGCTGGCGGAGGGCGAATACGCAAGGCTTTCGCAGGCTGGCATCATCGGCGCAGGCCTTGAGCGCAAGGGGCTTGAGAATATCACAAAAGAGATCTCCACCGCGCAGTTTACCGATACGGAATACTTCCTCGCCGTCCACAACCCCTCGTCGTTCAGACGCAGCGAGGTCGTGGAAGCTTATGTGGATATCCCGGCGAACGTCATTCTGAAATATCTTATTATTGAAGATCCCGACGGCAATCCCGTCAAAGTGCAGGAGGTCGAACGGAAGGTCAACGTGCGCGCCGGCATCTATCACCCCAGAAGCCGCAATATGCCCTTCTACTGCACGAAGGTCCACGTCTTCTGCGAGGCGAAGGACATCCCGCCGATGGGCTATAAGACATTCAAGGTCAAATGGGCGGAGAAGAACGAGTACCCCTATCCCCACGAGGACTGGGACGCGCCGCGCATCCTCGCGAACAACCTGCTCTCCGGCGTCAATCAGGCGGAGAACGAGTATATCCGCGTGAAGATCGCCCCCGACGGCACCGCGAAGATCACCGATAAATCCACCGGCAAGGTCTATGAGGGGCTCAACTACTTCATGGACATGGGCGACAGGGGCAACATGTGGACCTACGACAATATCCCCTGCGATAAGATCATCACCTCCGTGGGTGAGAAGGCGGAGGTCGCCGTCACCGTGAACGGCCCCCTCGCCGTGAAATTCACCGCGAAGCTCAACATGCGCCTGCCCGCCCGCTACGATTTCGCGAACCAGCTGCGCAGCGGCGAGACGGTGGATCTGCCCGTTTCGGTGGAATACACGCTGAAAAAAGGCTCGAAATACCTCGAGGTGGTCACCACGATCGACAACAAGGCGCGCGACCACTATTTCAAGGTCTGCATGCCCACCGGCCTGAACGCGGAAAAGACCTGGGCGGAGGGCTCGTTCATGGTCACCGAATTCCCGGTGCGCCCCTCCGACGACGGCGAAGTGCGCGGCAGCGAGCTTGCCCGCCACCCGGCGCAGATGTGGTACGACCTGGCGGATGAAAAGAACGGCTTCGCCGTGCTGACCGACGCGACCAAGGATTACGAGATCCTTGAGGACGACGACGCGCAGACCCTCGCCATGGGCCTTGTGCGCTGCACGCGCCTGCGCATCGCCTGCGACAACCGCCTGTGGATGGAATACCCCGGCGACGAGTCCAGCCAGAGCCTGCGGGAGTTCACCTACCGTTACGCCTTCCTGCCCCACACGGGCAAGTGGGAGGAGGCTGCGCTTTATAACGAAGCGCTGGCCTTCAACGCGCCGCTGAAGGTCTGTGAATTCGGGAAACAGGACGGGATCTTTGAACCCGAAAAGAGCTTTATCGCCGTCGACGGCGACGGACTCGTGCTTTCTTCCGTCACGAAGACCGACGGCGACAGGATCAGCGTCAGACTTTATAACCCCACGGACCGTGCCCTCGAGGGCGTCGTGCGCTTCGGCTTCGATATTTCGGAGGCCCGCTCCGTCCGTCTCGACGGCAAAACCCGCGAAGCGCTCTCCGTCAAAGAGAACGCCGTCGCAATCAGCGTCGGCAAAGGCAAAATCTTTACGCTTGAGGTCGAATGATCTGATACAAGTAGGAACTAGGAACTAGGAACTAGGAACTAGGAACTAGGGACCAGGAACTAGAACAGATTTTAAATTCTGTTCCGAAATCTGAATTCTGTTTCCTGAATTCTGAATTCTGTTTCCTGAATTCTATGATCTGGTTCCGGGAATCAGATCAGACCTGAAAGTCACGTCTGAATTCTAGTTCCTGAATTCTAGTTCCTGAAAAACCAATCTTTCCCTTTGAGGTCCGATTATGCAGAGAATCGAAAAAAGCGAGTTTTTCGAGACGGGGAAGGACGGCGTAAAGGCCATCTTCACCCCGAACGACAAAAAAATCGACGTCATCGAATTCGAGGATAAAACGCTTTGCTGCGTCAAAAGCGGCCTGGGCTACCCCGCCATCTACCCGATGCGCGAGACCCGCTTCGAGCCGAAAGCCGAAGCGATCCTGATGGATCTGGACGGCACCTCGGTGCACTCCGAGCGCTTCTGGATGTGGGTGATCGAGCAGACCACCGCGCGGCTTTTAGGCAAAAGCGATTTCCGGCGCGAGGCGGAGGACGAGCCTTTTATCTCCGGCCATTCCGTCTCGGAGCATCTTCAGTATATGATCGACAAATATTTCCCCGGCGGTCTTCTTGCCGAGGC
>CACYHJ010000022.1 GCA_902774165.1 Oscillospiraceae bacterium | reverse complement strand
GGTTCGCGAAGGGGACCACTTGCCCTGCGCTGTTGACGGGCTCGCCGTCCACGTTGACCAGATAGAACTCATAGGTGATGGTCGCCGCTTCCCAGGGCATGACCGGGGAAATGGTATCCCGATAGCAGGGATGGCCCAGATAGTTGTCGTACCACAGGGTGGCGGACTCGTTCGTCGGGTAAGAGCCCGGGTCGCGGGTACCCTCCATGGAGCCGGTCAGATACAGCCAGTAGTTCAGCGCGAATTCCGTATCCTCGATGATACCGATCTTCCAGTAGAAGGTCTCGGGGGCCAGCGGGAAGTCGTTTGTCCCGTCGCCGTCCGTATCGATCATGACCGGGGAAGCGGTGTTGTTGTAGGTGAAGGTCTTCGCGTGGATCACGCCGCCGGTGTAAATGTTCGTGTTGGCGCCGAGCTTGTCGGAGAAGCCCTGCGTACCGTCGCGGCTGAAGGTCACGGTCTCGATCGTCTCGGACGCACCGGTGCGGGTGCCGATATCGTCGTAGGTCACCGGCGTGCCGTCAGCTTTGAGAACGTGGTTGTAGTAATCCTTCTCGGTATAGACCGTGTGTTTCTTGACCTCGATGGTCGGGGCGGGATCCAGCTCGAACTCTTTCTCGAATTCGCCGCTGTTTTTGGTGTAGGCGGTGGCTGTCTGCAGGTCGAACGCCGCGCCGACGGTATCGGTGAAGTAGGCGTTGGTACCGGCCTGCACGAACTGGGACGCGATCTCGATGAAGGCGTCCGTCAGATCCTGGGCGCTCTGGGCGTCGGGATAGGCCTTGCTTTCGTCGCTGGCGATATCCTTGATGATGTGGTCCATGGCCGCCGTGGAGATCTGCTTGTCGGTCATTTTGCAGAACATGATGGAGTACATGGTGGCGCCGAGGCCGCGGACCTGGGTCAGGTACTGATATCTCTTACAGCCGTCCATACACGCGCCGCAGACGTCGCAGAAGGCGTCGCCGTCGGCGTCGGAGTGGACGCACTGGTCGATGTGGCCGCATTTGTCGCACAGGCCGTCGTGGTCGCCGTCGTGGCATTCCAGCGTACATTTGCCGCAGATGTCGCAGAAACCGTCGGAGTTGCGGTCATTGCAGTATTCGTCCGGATCCTTGGTGGTGACGGTATAGAGCTTATCCCTGTCGCCCTTGAGCGCTTCGGCGAAACGGTTGGGGTTGCCCTTGCCGTTGTAGAAGTACCAGTGGCCGCCGTTGTTGTAGTCCCTGAGCAGCTCCGTCATGTCGTTGTGGTTGTTCAGGTAGGTCTGCCAGATGGTATCGTCGTCGTCATTGGAGCTCCTTGACGCGTCCGGTTCGTTGGCGACGGTCGCGCCGGCGGAGGCCTGATCCTCGTCGTAGGTACCCATCAGCCAGTAGTTCCACTGGAAGGGGCCGCCGTCGGACATGAAGATCACGACGGTCTGACGCTCCTGCTGCTGGGAGGCGTTGTACGCCTGCCGCGCCTCGAACAGCTTGTAGACGGTCTCCATGGCCTGGTCGTAGTTGGTACCGCTCTTCAGGGCGATGGACTGCGAATCGAAATGGTTCGGGCTGGAGGTATTCGTCAGATCGCTGACGGAGATGAACGCGTCGTTGTTGTAGATCTCGGTGCCCGCGTTCGGTCCGGTGAGGATCGAACAGTGCTGGGCGGCGTTCGTCGTGGTTCTGGGCGTCGTGCCGTTCGGGACGTCGCTGCGGGTGACGTAGGTGTCGGTGGTGCCGCCGAAGGCCGTGGTGTCATAGTAGCCGTTGAAGTCGGCGATCGCCATGGCGATGTCCGGGATCATGCCCGTGGTCTCGTTGGGCGTGGCAAGGTAGTCCAGCATGGCGCCGACGGATTCCCGCAGCGCGTTCAGACGGGTGACGCCGCCGACCGTATTGCTCATGGAGGAGGAGGTGTCCAGCATCAGAACAATGTCAATGCCCGGGGTCATGGGGACGCCGGTGGCGGTCAGCTCCACCTTGGTGACGCCGTTGGTCATGAAGTTGGGCGCGCCGGCGGTCTTGCCCACGCGCACCGAGCCCTCGTTGGGATACTCGGGGTAGTCCTCCTTCTGGATGATGTGCAGGATCAGGTTGCTGAACCATGCGCCGTCGATCGCGGTATAGTAGGCGCCCAGGCCCGGGATATCGCCCGGCTCGCCGCAGTAGGTCGCGACGTTGTGATGGCCGGTGTAGTCCAGCAAATCGCCCACCTTGATGGGGATCTGCACCGTGTCACCCGCAGCCCGGGTCTCGGTCTCGCTCTTGTATCTGACGATGAAATACAGACCGGTATAGGTGCTGGCGGAGGCGCCCACGTAAAGGGTCGCCTCGTTGGCGGACAGGGTCACGGATTCGATGGGGGAATTATGCTCCTGCTCGTCGCTCTCGACCGCCGTGATCGGGGTCACCGCGCCGGGAACGGTAACGGTCTGGAGCCGGTAGAACTCGAAATCGGCGCCGGTCTCGGATTCGCTGAAATGCATGTAGCCGGTGGTCTGTACAGGCTCGCCGATGTAGCGGGTGTAGGCGTTGTCGCCGGTTCCGCCGCTGTGCAGCAGGATCTTCGCCGTGCCGTTGGCCGCGTTGACGCCTTCAAGGGTGAGGTACTGCGCCGTGTCGGAGCCCATGCCGACGGTGTATTCGAACGGAGAGTTCGGGTCGAGCACCTGATATGTTGTCTTTTTATAGAATGTGAACGTTGAATTCGTCGCATCATCTCTTCTTGAAGCAAAGGCTTGGGAATTGCTGTTCCCGACATAATAAATATAATAATTCCTTCCTCTGCTGTTTTGACGATAAATGGAACCTGCACCGTTATTCAACGACACTATCATATTCCGATAATTACTGTTTGTGGAAACAAGCGTACTGCTGCCATTCAAACTAAGATAAGATCCGTCGGTATTCTGCAGCATATGGTTATTGCCGGAGGGAACCCATTTCCATTCAATGTTGTTGTAATTACCGGTTGAAGTAACGGTGTTGCCGGAAACAGTCACATCCTGACGTCCGAGATAATTACCATTAGCAGTCTTATTCACAGCATATTGATTGTTGTAAACAAGAATATATGTAGCGTTGTTTTCAAGCGTATTCCCCGTGACTTTTTCATAAACGGTAACGTCATTATAAAGGGGTTCACCGCTTCTGCTGACCTTCAACTTCTGGTCCGAGCTGTTGAAAAAGTCATAAGTGCCGGAGCTTCCGCCGGAGGCCTTCCACGTAAACTCAATGGAGTGGTTCTGGCCGTATTCCAGATATTTATTGCCGCTCTCATCGTAATGGATCTGAACGGGGGTCACGCGCAGATCGGTGGCAGGGGTGATGCCGTTGGTGCCGTTCGCGATCACGTATTTTCCGTTCACTTCCAGGTCGCCGACAGAACTGACGTTTTGTTTCACGTAGCGCTGTTCCGTGGTATCCGGCGCCTTCTTTGTACCGTAGATCGCAAACACCGCGTTATTCTTATTGCTCGCATACGCGAATATCGTCGTTGAATAATTGAAAAAGACATCCTTCGTTCCGCTCGGTATGGAAAACCTTGATGAGACCGTAAACAACTGCGAGTCGGCCGAGGAGAACGGCGCAATGGTAAAAGCCGTTCCGGCTGAGGTGAGATGCACGTCGACGTAATTCTGATAGTCGGCGGAATTGGAGTACGTCAGCCTGTTTTCGCCGTCGCATATGAGCCATTGGTCGCCGGACTTCCGAAGCGTCCATTCATACTTTTTGTACTGCCCGGTGATTGACTCGCCGTTCTGGAAGGCGGAAGGTACGGGGTCTACCGCAAGACCGTCGGCCTCTCTGTTTCCGCCTGTCGTACCGTGCTCTTTTTGCTCATGCGTAACAAACGCCATTTCTCCGAGCGTGGTGGTTCTCTGCGCGCTGAGGACAAACACGTAAGTTCCGCCGTCCGTCAGCTGCGATGCGTCCGTAATACGCGGATATGCGCAGGTGGCGTTGGGATCGTAGGGCTGCATGACAGAGCCCGAAACGTTCTTGGCGCCGTACAGGGCGAAGACCACGTTGTTGGGACCGCCGCCGTTATAGCTGTTTACAAGGTTGCCGCCGACATTTTTATCAAGCGTCAGGCTGACGCCGCCGACGGAGGTCTGGAAGTACCACAGGCCGCTGCCGTACTGGCTGAGGGTAAACACATTCCCGTTGCTTGTGAGCGTACCGTTATAGGAAGCTGTGGTCCCCCGTTTGGAAAGCGTGTACTGGCCTGCGTCGCAGCCGAGCTTCCACCCGCTGCCGGATTTTGTGAAGGTCCATTCGTATGCGCCGAAGGCCCCCTCGATCGTCGAATCCAGCGAGAACCCGTCGGGAACGCTGTCCAGCCGGAAGCCGGTCCGGTCGTTCGCGTCAATGGAATCGCGCGACATCAGCGCCGTAGCGTTGGCGTCGTTTCTCGTGCGCGCCACCACCATCACGTATCTTTCACCGTCCACGATCTGGGAGGGATCCGTGATGCGGGGATAAACCAACGTTGCGGCGGAGCCGTCGGGACGGGGATCTACCACGGCGCCGTTTAAGGTCTTCGTGCCGTAGAAGGCGACGGTCACGCTGTTGCCGGCCGCAGCCCATGCGGTGACCGAGCTGTCGGTGCCGCCGTATCTGTCTAAGTAAATGTCGGTGCCGCCGTGGACCTCGAATTCATCGGGACGGTTGTTGACGGACTCCGTGATCGCCACCGGGGTGCCGTTTGCGCTCACGATGACGTTATAGCTGCCGCCGCCCTGATCCGACAGCGTAAGGCTGCCGGCGGCGCTTTCAAGCACCCAGTTGTTTTCGTTTTTCCGGAACGTCCATTCGTAACCCTTGTATGCGCCGGCGATCGAGTCGCCGAGATCGAAACCGGAAGGCAGGTCCTTGGCAATCGTCAGACCTATTTTGCCGGCTTCGGCCGTCTGCGTCTGGGGCGTGACGATGCCCATATAATCATTGTCTCTGCCGTTTTTCGTGCCGGTGGCGACCATGATATAGGTGCCGCCGTTCGTAAACTGCGAAACGTCGGTAACGCGGGAATAAACGAACGAATCGGTGCTCACGGCGCCGCTGCCGCCGGGGGTCTCCGCGTACACGACGGGGTCGATCTCATATTCCGTATCGTCCAGCGCGGCGGTCAGATTCAGGGTATAAGGGCTGCTGACCGTGTTCTCGGTGACCGGGTACGCGGGGGAGAGGTTCTGCTCATTCTTGTGCCAGTTGCGCATGCCGGCGTTTTTCAGGTTCGTCGCGCCGGTCGTGCCGTAACGGTTGATCACGACCTGGGTGTCGCTGATCTCAAAGGTGGTCATCGACAGGTCGGAGATATCAAAATTCATGGAGGCCGCGGCAGTGGCGGTGTTGTACCGCTCCCAGTAGCCGGTGTAGCCCGCGTTCATATAGACGAAATTCAGGGTCTCGGCGGTGTACGCCGTCTTGGAGCCGTGCACGGCGATATTGATGCTGTCGCCGGGGGTCAGGAAGATTTTCGGGCCGCCCAGATAGTCGTCCCAGCTGTTGGAGTGGTTGTGACCGAACAGGTAGATGATGTTCAGGCCCTGCTCTCCGCCGTCCTGCAGCACGTCGAAGAGATCCTTCGCGTAGATGTTGTCGCCGTCCTGATGCGATCTCATCGAATAATGCAGCGGCAGATGGGAAATGACGAAGATCGGCGCGGTGTAATCCACCGCGATCTTGTCGTTGAGATACCGGCGCAGGTTTTCGGCCGCCTGAAGCGTGGCCTGCTCGTTGAGGCGGTTGCCCCACTGATAATCGCGCTCGTTGATGACGAACACGCCGTAAGCGCCGTTTGCGGGATCGTTGTCGCCGCTGGGCGAGGTGCCGCCCTGGGTGCTCTGCGGGTCGTGGTTGCCCTGGACCAGCACGGTGTTCGTGGAGCCGTCCGTGATGGGCGATACCGCGTTTTTCAGGGACGCGATCCCCGAGACCACGTCTGCGCCGCTGCCCAGGTCATAGTCGTAGTCGCCCGCGCAGAGGAAGCCGTCTGCTTTGGTGATGCCGGCGCTCTGCATCTGCGACACCATTCTGCCCACGACGACCTCGCCGCCGGCATTGCCGGTGGCGCCCACGCCGTAGACGTCGCTATTCCGATACTGATAGTCCGAGCAGGCGACCACGGTGGTGGTCTCGCCGGCTGCGGGCGTCTGCGCCTGCGCGGAAAGCAGCAGGCTGCTTCCGCCGATCTGGACGACGGAAATCAGCATCAGCAGGCTCAGCAGCAGGCTGACGGATTTTTTCAGTTTGTAGTTCATATCACGGCCTCCTTTGGCATAAAAAGAGAAGATCACGGAACGGCTCTTCTCTCCTGTCATCTGTCTGACGGGGATAATACCGCACAGTAATTAAACTATTATACATCTTAATTTTAGCACACAAAATCAATCATATCAAGCATATTTATTTTTTCTATATGATATTACACATTTATTAAGTGCATTTTAAGATTATTTGTCGTTTTTATATAAATCTTCGACACAAATTTGTTGTTATTGTTATGTATCGGAAATCTTCCGTGCTCCGGGCGTTTTCCTCCGCCGCCGGCCCGTCATCCGCCCGGACCGGCGCGGTCTGCGACGGGGAACGGCGGCCCACCAGTCTTGTCGGCAGATCGAGGATCGAATGGATCCGCTTCAGAAAGCGGCCGATCACATCGCTGCCGTGCTTCCGCCCGCACCACGGGCAGACGAAATCGACGGAGGATTCCATCGGATCTGCCGTGCGGCGGTCCAGGACGACAACGAAGACGGCAAACGCAAAAAACAGCAGAACCAGCACCACGGCAATGATTTGTTTAACAGTAAAATCCATTGGACCTCCTTGAGACTGCGGGGAAAGATATCATTCGGCTTCATTATAAGTACCGAATCTGTAAAACGCAACAAATTGTGTCGGAATGTCACTGTTTTTTCTGCGGCGCGCTTGCTTTTTGTCGGATATATATTATAATTGTATCAATATAACATTATAAAAACCGTACGATTTCACCGGAGTGTATCATAATGTCTGAAACCTTCGCAGAAAACCTGAGAACGCTGCGCGCGCAGAAGGGGATCTCGCAGCAGAAGCTTGCGCGGCTGCTTTTCGTCGACCGATCCACCGTCGCGGGCTGGGAAACGGGCAGACGGATCCCGGACGCCGTGATGATCAGCCGCATCGCCGCCTGCCTCGACACCGAAGTCAGCGCGCTGCTGGAGGCGACGCATAAGCCCGAACCGCCCAACGTTATTGTTGTGGACGACGAAAAAATCATTCTTGCCGGCAGTACGGCGGTCATCTGCAAAGTGATGCCCTTCGCCCGGGTCAGCGCGTTCCGTATGCCCTCCGCCGCGCTGGAATTCGCGCGGGAAAACCGGGTGGATCTGGCGTTTCTCGATATCGAGCTGGGCAGCGTGAGCGGGCTGGAGCTGTGCCGCGATCTTCTCGGGATCAATCCCTCCATGAACGTGGTGTTCCTCACCGCGTACAGCGGATATTCCCTGGACGCGTGGAGCACCGGGGCGAGCGGCTTCATGCTCAAGCCGGTCACGGAGGAAGGGATCCGCGCCCAGCTTCAGAACCTGCGGCACCCGCTGCCGGCGGGAGGTGAAGGCGTATGAACGACTGGCCGGACCTGTTCGGATTCTTTCTTGCAGGCGCGATGTTTTCGCTGGTTATCCTGGGTCTCGGCGTCGCCGCCTCGCTTCCCCTCGTCGACCGGTGGAGCAAGCGCTGGTTCATCGTTCTGTTTTCGGTTCTTCTGGTCGTCGTCGGCGTCTACTTTACCGATCTGCTGATTTACACGCATCCGGAGCTCGCGGAGGTTGAACGGGTCGTCTGTTTTCTGGAATTTCTGTTTACGTCGGTCCTGATGCCGATGCCGACGGTCTATCTGCTGCACTGCTGCGGCGAGACCCTGCGGAAAAGCGCGCTCCTGCGCGCCGTCTGTGCGCTGTGGTGCGTCTTTCTGTCGCTGCTGGTCGCCTCCCAGTTCACCGGACTTATGTATACCGTCACGCCGGATAACGACTTTCTGATCGGCCCCGGTTTCGCGCCGGCGCTGTCGCTGATGGTTGCGATCCTGGTCCTCAACGTGATCGGCGTGTTCCGCAGGCGGAATAAGCTGTCCAAAAGAACCTTCACCGCGTTTCTCGTCTATCTGCTCCCCATGACCGTCTCGCTGGCCGTTCACGCGATCTTCATCAACGCGTTCCTCATCGACCTGGCGCTTGTGGCCTGCGCGGTTTCGATGTTCGGCTTTATTCTGTCGGATCAGGTTGCCCGCTCCATCCGCCAGCAGCGGGAGATCGCGGAGCAGAACCGGAAGATCGCGAACCAGCGCGCCGGGCTCACGGTGCTGCAGATGCGGCCGCATTTTATTTACAACACCATGATGAGCATCTATTATCTCTGCGAGCAGGACCCGAAAAAGGCGCAGCAGGTCACGCTGGATTTCACCGCGTACCTGCGCAGGAATTTTACCGCCGTCGCCGGCGACGAGCCCATTCCGTTCACCGAGGAGCTGGAGCACACCCGCGCCTATCTCGCCGTGGAACAGGCCCGGTTCGAGGATGAACTGATCGTGACGATCGACGCGCCCGCGACCCGGTTCCGCGTGCCGCCGCTGACATTGCAGCCCCTTGTGGAAAACGCCGTCAAGCACGGCATGAACCCGGACGGCGGGCCGCTGCACATTTCGGTTTTCACGAAAAAAACGGATTCCGGCGCCCGGATCACCGTGGAGGACGACGGCCCCGGGATGGAAGCCGCAGACGACGGCGGGCCGCATATCGCTCTGGGAAATATCCGGCAGAGGCTTGAGATGATGTGCGGCGGGACGCTGACGATCACCCCCCGCGACGGCGGCGGAACCGTCGTGACGGTGACGATCCCGGGAAACGGAAAATAAAAAGATGACCGGCGCCCTGCGGTCATCTTTTTCTGAAAACACGGAACGCCTCGACCCCGCCGCGGTTCCGCAAAAAAAAGGCTGACTGACGATGCGGTCAGTCAACCTTTTTTCTGTTTATTCATTTATATATTGCCTCGGGACCGTATGCGGATTCCCGCGGCTCGCTTCCCGGCGGATCGCCGGAAGCAGGCTTACATGCAGGTGTAACCGCCGTCGACGGCAAGGTTCACGCCGGTGACGTAGGAAGCAGCGGGGGACGCAAGGAAGATCGCGGCGGCGTCAAGCTCGCCCTCTTCGCCGTAGCGCTCTTCGGGGATCATGGTCTTCGCGTTCTGCTGGAAGAAATCGGAATTCAGCGTGTCGCGGGTCAGATCCGTATAGAAGTAGCCGGGGCAGATGGAGTTGACGGTGATGTTGTATTTGCCCCACTCGGCAGCCAGCGCGCGGGTCATGTTGACCACGCCGCCCTTCGCCGCGTGATAGGGAGCGGAACCGGCGATCTTGTTGCCCACAAGACCGTACATGGAAGCGATATTGATGATGCGGCCGTACTTTGCGCCGATCATGGCCTTCTTCGCGACGGCGCGCGCCACGCGGAAGGAGCCGAACAAGTCGATGTTCATCTCATTGCCGAACTGCTCGTCGGTGATGTCCTCAGCGGGAGCGACGGCGCCGGTGCCGGCGTTGTTGATCAGAATATCGATTCTGCCGAATTTCGCGATCACGGCATCCACCATCGCCTCAACGGCTTCGGTGTCGGTGATGTCACACTTGACGGCGAAGGTCTCAACGCCGAATTCTGCGGCGATCTCTGCGGCAACCGCGTCGATCATGTTCTGGCGGCGGGCGACGGCGACGATCTTCGCGCCCTGATTTGCCAACGCCTTCGCCATCTGTACGCCAAGGCCCGTGGAGCAGCCGGTCACGATCGCGACCTGTCCGTTCAAATCAAAATAATTCTTCATCTTTTTAACCTCCAACTATTATTTTCTGTATTTTCGATTTTAAGTCTTTGCGGCGGTCTGCCGAAAAAGAGGCGCGGAGCCTGCTTCTTTGAGGAGCGGTGTTCTGCGCCTGTTTGTTTGCAGCGGATCAACGTCAGATTCTGGCGACGCCGTCCTTGATCGCCGCTTCGGCGACCGCCTTGGAGACGGTCTCGCGGATGCGGGGGTCGAACGCCTCGGGCATGATGAACTCGGGGCTGAGCTTATCGTCGGGAACGAGAGACGCGATCGCGTAAGCGGCGGCGATCTTCATGTTCTCGGTGATGTCGCTGGCTCTCACGTCCAGCGCGCCGCGGAACAGCGCCGGGAAGCAGAGCACGTTGTTGATCTGGTTCGGGAAGTCGCTTCTGCCGGTGCCGACGATCGCGGCGCCCGCGGCCTTCGCCTCGTCGGGCATGATCTCGGGCGTCGGGTTCGCCATCGGGAACACAAGGGGATCGGGATTCATGGTGCGGATCATATCCTGAGTCAGCACGCCGGGAGCGGAGACGCCGATGAAGATATCGGTGCCCTTGATCGCGTCGGCAAGGGTGCCCTTGGTCATGCCGCGGTTGGTGACCTTCGCAAGCTCATCCTTGAAGGGGTTCATCTTCTCTCTGCCCTCATAGATGGCGCCGGTGCGGTCGCAGAGGATCACGTCCTTGAGACCGAGGGACATCAGCAGCTTCGCGATGGCGACGCCGGCGGAGCCTGCGCCGTTGATGACCGCCTTGCACTCGCCCAGCGTTCTGCCGGTGAGCTTCATGGCGTTGATGAGCGCCGCGGAGCAGACGACGGCGGTGCCGTGCTGGTCGTCGTGGAAGATCGGGATGTCGCACTTCTCTTTGAGCTTCTTTTCGATCTCGAAGCAGCGGGGCGCGGAGATATCCTCAAGGTTCACGCCGCCGAAGGAGCCGCTGATCTTGTAAACGATGTCGACGATCTCGTCAACGTCCTTGGTTCTCACGCAGAGAGGGAAGGCGTCTACGCCGCCGAATTCCTTGAACAGAACGCATTTGCCTTCCATAACGGGCATGCCGGCCTCGGGGCCGATGTCGCCCAGGCCCAGAACGGCGGTACCGTCGGTGACGACGGCGACCATGTTCCAGCGGCGGGTCAGCTCCCAGCTCTTGTTGTAATCCTTCTGGATCTCAAGGCAGGGCTCGGCAACGCCGGGGGTGTAAGCAAGGGAGAGCGCGTCTTTGCTGTCGACCTTCGCGCGGGCGATGACTTCGACCTTGCCCTTCCACTCGCCGTGAAGTCTGAGAGATTCTTTTCTGTAATCCATTAATATTTCTCCTATTCGTTGATTATCGGATACCGGTTTCCCCGTCCCGGATCTTTCGCCTCGGGCCTCGGACCTCGGGACTCGGGACTTAAAGATTTTCTATATGCGCGGTGATCTTCTTCGTCTCGGGATAAGGCTTGTAGCCCTCTTCCCACGGGAAGGTGTAGTCGAGGCCCAGCTCGTCTCTGACGGCGTTGATCTCGCCCTGAACGGACTCGTTGATCGGCACGCCGGAGCCCTCGCGGGACTTCCAGATCTCATACTCCTTCTCACCGGCGGAGTAAATTCTCTCCGCGCCGGGCGCCTTCTTGGAGGCGCGGATGGAGCGGATGATGTCGCCCGCCTTCTTGCGGCAGATGTCCTCGCCCAGGAAGTGGTTGGTGTCGATGGCGATGAAGAAGTGGCCCAGATGATAGGGTCTGATGTTGCCGTTCTCGTCCTTGCCGTCGAGGTCCTTGCCGTAAACGCCGTCCTGAAGAACAGCGGAAAGCAGCTCAACGAACAGCGCGTAGCCGTAGCCCTTGTAGCCGCCGAGGGACTCGCCGATGCCGCCCAGGGTGGTCAGCGCGGCTGTGCCGCCGCGGATCTTCTTGAGCGCGACGCCCGCGTCGCCTTCGACCGGGTTGCCGTCGATATCGATGACGGTGCCGGGATGCACGTCCTCACCGATGCGGGCATAATACTCGATCTTGCCGTTCTGGGTGATGGAGGTGGCGCAGTCGATGTTGAAGTCGAACTTCTCATCGGTGGGAACGCCGAGGGTCAGGGGGTTGGTGCCGAACATGCCCTCAACGCCGAAGGTGGGCGCCACGGAGGGACGGGCGTTGGTGCCGGTCAGGCCGATGCAGCCGTTCTCGGTCGCCATGGAGGTGTAATAGCCGGCGATGCCGTAGTGACAGGAATTGCGGACGACGACCATGCCCATGCCGTATTTCTTCGCCTTCTCAATCGCCATTCTCATGGCCTTGGTACCGATGACCTGGCCCATGCCGTTGTGGCCGTCGACGACCGCGGTGGTCTCGGTCTCTTTGAGGATTTCAAAATTCGTGGTGGGGAACTGGATACCAGCCTTGATTCTGTCGAGATAGACGGGCTTGAAACGGTTGCAGCCGTGGCTCTCGATGCCGCGCTTGTCGGACTCGAGCAGCACGTCGGTGCACATCTCCGCCTCTTCTCTGGGCACGCCGTAGCCGACGAAGGCGTCGGTTACGAAATCGGTGATCAGATTCCAGGGACATACAACTTTAGGCATAGCTGAAAACTCCTTTTTTATTAAGTATTTTTTTACCGTATGTTATTATACCATAAATAAAATAATTTGCAAGCCTCTATTCAAACCCCGTCACCGAAGTTCGCCGAAAATTGGGGCGGTAAAATGTAAATTATCGACAAAAGTACAAGAATGCGGCTGCGCAGCAGCGCCTGCGGCGCAGGAATCCGCGTTCGGATGCGCCGTCGCCGCGCCCGAAGAAAAACCGGCGGACGTTAAGACAGGAAGCTTCTCCGTTTTCTGTCAAATAAAAATACCCGCTGCCCGAGCGGGTATTCCATGCTGCGCTCCGGCCGCCGGGTTTTTCATGCCCGACGCGGCCCCGGACCGTTACGCTTCCGCGCTTTGCGGATCGTCTTCGGCTTGCTGCCGGCGTTTTTCGCGCATTTCCTGCAGCTCGGCGTAGATCTTTTCTTTCTTGTCGCCGGTATAGCGGTCGAACAGATAGGTTGCGGACGCGAGGAAATTGCCGAGCACGCCGCAGAGCACGAACATCAGGAAGATGCCCTTGAGCGTCTTTTCGGACTGCACCGCCTTGACCTCTTTGCCGTTTTCATCTCTGTAATTCGGCAGGTAGCCGAGCTTCGCGAACACGATGTTATAGATATTCGTGCGGATGATATTGAATACGTTGCCCAGCAGGCTCTGCGTCGCGGTGATAAAGCCCTCGGCGTGAATGGGCCTGCCGTATCTTTTCTCGGCGTACCATTCCATATAGTCCGTGGAATCGCCAACAACGATTTTCTTCGAGGCGGCGATCGCGTTGTTCGGCATACCGGCAAGACCGATCAGCAGCCCGATGATCACGCGCCGCCTGTGCATTTTTTCGGAGCTGAAGCCGAGGCCGAGCAGCCCCATAATCGCGTAGAAAATTCCGGTATAGGCGAAGCCGCCCGAAAGCACCGTGCGCGCGGAAAAGTGTTTGCCGAGGAACGGGACCGCGAACAGCCCCACGTAGGAAAGCGCGCCGCTGACCATATCCATGAGCGCCTTTATCTTCAGGTCGCCGAGCACGTTTTCATAGATGTAAACGAAAAGACGGTAAGAGAGCTGACGGATCTGCTCGAAGAAGGTCGCCGCCTCGGTGACGATAAAGGTGCGGTTGTGCAGCACGCAGAGGATCGTCTCTTTATCCCAGCTGAGCTTGCTTTTTTCCGGGCGGTGCTCCACGCGGATCTTCTCGTTCAGCGTAAAGTACGGCGCGTACATCAGCACGACGCCGACCACGGTGAACGCGAGCGCACAGAAGAAGTAGTATTTCTGCTGCTGCGGGGCGTTGTCGCGCACCGTGCCGACAAGATAGGACGTGAGCCATTCCGGAAGCATCGAGCCCAGCGCCGACGCGAGCGTGCCGACGGTATAAAAGTTCTTTCTGTCGTTCGCGTTGCTCGTCATCCGCAGCGAAAGCGTGTTGAGCGAGGCGTCGAAGAACGCGTCCGAGGTGTTGAACACCAGCATGATCACGAGCATCCATACAAAATTCAGAATCGGACTCTGCGACGGGACAAAAAACAGCAGCACCGAGGTCAGCGCGAAGGGAATGGGCATTGTGCCCGTGATGATCTTCGTCGGTGTTCTTTTGCCCGGCGCGACGGGCGTGTCGAGGATATAGCCCGAGACCGCAGCCACAACAAAACCGAGCGCGAGCGCGATATTGCTGTAAATCGTAATATGCTCCGCCTTGACCTTGAGGAACTCGCGGGAGAATTTATCGGAGAACGAGCCGATAATATCCTGCCCCATACAGTTGCCGAAGATACCGCCGCAGTAGCCCAGCTGTTCCTTGACGGTGAAGCTGGGGTTCGGCGCAAAGAATTTGTCCTTGATTGCCCTGAGCTTACCCATGCGAAAACCTCCTTTTCGGTATCTGCTTCTAATATATCAAATAAAGAAGTGTATTGCAAGGGTAAATTCTGATTTATCGCGCAGCGATAAATCAGAATTTACCCTTGTTTTCTCCCCCCGTTTGGTTTATACTGTCAGCAGCGAAGGGCGGGACGCCGCCCGATCGCGTCCGCGCGGACAGGAAACCAAGACGGAAAGAGGCAAAGCCGACGCAATGGCCGGAAAATACGACAACATCCCCCTGCCCGATTACACGCACAGGGAAGAGCTTCTGAACACGATCACCCACGCCGCAGGCCTTCTGCTCTGCGGCTTGATCGGCGCGTTCTGTCTTGCGCCCGCAATCCGTGCGGGCGACGTTCTGAGA
>CACYHJ010000021.1 GCA_902774165.1 Oscillospiraceae bacterium | reverse complement strand
GATCTTTCGGCGATATTCCCTCGCAAGGCTCGGGAGCGATATTTCCTCGCGTTGTTCGGAAGCGTTTTATCTCACATCTCACGTCTCACATTTTACACCTCACATTTCACATCTCACTTCTCACATTTCACATTCAAATCACCAGCCGCATATGCTCCATCCGTCTTCTGTGCTCGGTCCCGGTGGATATGATATATATTCTTGTTGTATCGATACTGCTGTGACCGAGGATATCCGCCAGCTTCGCGATATCCTTCTCGATCCCGTAAAATGTGCGGGCGAACAGATGCCGCAAATTATGCGGGAACACCTTTGATTCCGCGACGCGGGCCTGACGGCAGAGGTTTTTCATCTCCCGCCAGACGCTCGTCCGGTTTACGGGCTTTCCGGTTTTCGTAATAAAAATACACCCCGATCTGATCCCCTGCTCCGCGCAATAGCGGAGCAAATTTTTTCGCAGCTCTTTCACAAGAAATACGGTTCTCGTTTTGCCCTTGCAGCGCACGACCGCCTCGCCGCGTTTGGCGGCTTCGACGGTGATGAACTGTAATTCGCTGACGCGGATGCCCGTGCTGCAGATGGTCTGGATCAGCAGCGCAAGGCGCCCGTTTCCTTTCTTTTGCGCCGTTACCACAAGCCGCAGATACTCCGCCTTGGTCAATTCCTTTTCCTCCGGGCAGAAAACCTGGCGCTGTAATTTCAGCGCCTTGACCCGGCAGTCCGGCCTGCCGCGAAATTCCAGGAACGCGTTCACCGAGGCGATCATCGAATTGACCGACCGGACCGCGTATCCTTTTTCGATAATATATTGCTTATACGCCAACACAAACTCCCGGGACAGCTCCCGGTTCCCCAGAAACTCCGCGAACGAACGCGCGTCCCGCAGGTATTGTTCCACCGTGGCGGGGCTTTTCTCGTTTTCAATCAAATACCGCCCGAACGCTTCGATTCTCATCGTCATAGCTGTGACCTCCGATATAATGATATAATAACGTACAGAAAAAACCGCCAACGGAACCGCTGACGGATTCTTTCATATTCTATTATAGCGCATCGGAGACGAACATAGAAGGACAGAATCCCGCATCGAACGGACATTTTCACAAAACGCCCGGGCGTTTTGCGCCGGTCCGCATCCGTTTTTTGCAGAGACCGAAACATACGGGTACCGGCCTGCTGAAGAGACAACCCTCGGCTTATCTGCACGCCGAAATCCCGCGCTTTTTTCTTCACGGCGCAGGGATCGTTCAGCAGGCAAAAAAGAATAGCCGAAAACCGTTGACGATCAACGATTTTCGGCTTTGGCGCGCTTGCAGGGACTCGAACCCCGGACCCACTGCTTAGAAGGCAGTTGCTCTATCCACCTGAGCTACAAGCGCTTATTGGAGCGGGTGATGGGAATCGAACCCACACAACCAGCTTGGAAGGCTGGGATTCTAGCCGTTGAACTACACCCGCAGAACAAAAGATATTTTAACACAATAATATGCCGCTGTCAAGTATGAATCTTTTGATTTTTACGTTTTTCGGCGGCGGTTTGCTTCTTTTTCCGTTTGTTTTCGGTGACGGCGACGGAAAGCGCGACAACCGTCCGCGCGCCGCGGAGCTTGAGCATCTTCGCGCATTCGTCCAGCGTTTCGCCGGAGGTCTTCACGTCGTCGAACAGGAGGACCGTTTTGCCGCGGATCGCCTCGGGATCGCCCACGTCGAAGATCCCGGCGACGTTGCCGCGCTTATAAAGATAAGGGACGCTCTTCTGCGGCGGCACGTCGTACAGCTTTACCATGCCGTCGAAGAGCGGAAGCTCCAGCTCGCGGGCCGCGTCCCGCTGCGGGATATAGGTCACCAGATCCGCGGGGAAGTCAAACGCCTCCCGGTATCTGCGCGCCGCCTCTGCGGCGAAAAAAGCGGCCGCCCGACGGTCTCCGCCCTTTTTGTAACGCAAAATCCCGTCCTTCACCACGCCGCCGTAAAGATACGCCGCGGCGGCAGCGTCATAAAAATGCGACCGTCTGCCGCAGGAGCACCGTTCTTTCGGCATGGCGCACAGGCTGCAGGTCTCGCCGGCGACCGCCTGCGCTTCCGTTTCACAATCGGAGCAGATTCCGGACTGCGGCAGGATCACCTTGCCGCAGAACGCGCATCGCGCCGGATAAAGCACGGCGATGAGCTTGTCTTTCATGGCCTGGGTCACGGTTTACTCCTCCGCGTTGACCTGTTTGATCACCTTGAGGCGGGAGAAATCCTCCCGGTCCTTCTCGTCCAGCGCGTCGGTGATATATTTGATCTCCTCCTCCAGCCGGGGGATCATGATATTGTTCAGCGCGTTGGTGCGCTTCTGCGTCTTGCTGATGGCGTCCGCCAGACGGATCACGCTGCTTTCGATATCCGCCAGCTGCACGGTAAGCCGCTTCACGTTTTCAAAGGCAAGATAAGCGTCGTCCAGCTGAGAGCTCGTCGAGGTCAGGCCGTAGTAGATCGCGGGCTCCCGCCCGGCGATGGTGATCTCCGGGTGCTCGACGCCCATCACGCTGTGCATGACGACTTTGAGGCCGTCGTCCACCGGCACGGACCGGGCGTATTCCAGGCAGCTGCCCATGAACAGGTGCGCCTTGCGCAGCTTTTCGTAGGCGTCGGCGTACGCCAGCTCGATTTCGTTCTGGATATGCTCCGCCCGCTCCAGCAGCGTCATGATCTCACGCACGAGGATATTCTTCTTTTTGCCCATGAGATCATACCCCATCTGCGCAAGAGACAGGGATTTTTTGGCTGCGATCAGATTGTTTTTCGTGGGCGCCGCTTTGGTTGCCATGAGCGTACCTTCTTTGGTGAATACTGATTTGTTGAGGTCTTCGACCTCAGCTTGCGTCGCGTGCGACGCATATCGAGCCGCCTTTGGCGGCATATCGAGTCGGCAAAGCCGACATATCGAGCGCGAAGCGCATATCGACAGTTATTTGTCGATATATCGCCTTTCGGCGATTCGATATGTTGACCTGCGGTCAACTCGATATATGCTCGCATAGCGAGCATTCGATATGTGATTGCTGCGCAATCACGTGAAATTCTGATTTATGCGCTCGCGCACAAATCAGAATTTTTTATAATACTTCTCAATCGTCTTATCATCCACCCGGTCGAGCTGTTCGCGGGGCAGCATGGACAGCAGCCTCCAGCCCAGATCCAGCGTCTGTTCGATGCTCCGGTTCTCGTTGGGGCCCTGGGTAATGAACCGCGCCTCGAATTCCGCGCCGAATTTCAAAAGCAGCTTATCCGCGTCGGAAAGCTCATCCTCGCCGATGACGCCGGCAAGAGACCGGGCCTCCTGCACGCGGGCGTAGGCGGAAAACAGCTGGTTTGCCAGCATGCTGTGGTCCTCTCGCGTGTAGCCGGCGCCGATGCCGTCCTTCATCAGACGGGACAGGCTGGGCAGAATGCTCACGGGCGGGTAGACGCCGGTGGTATCCAGCGTCCGATCCAGCACGATCTGCCCTTCGGTGATATAGCCGGTCAGGTCCGGAACCGGGTTGGTGATATCGTCGTTGGGCATGGTCAGGATCGGGATCTGCGTCACCGAGCCCTTCTTGCCCTCGATGATTCCGGCGCGCTCATAGATGGACGCGAAATCGGAATACAGATAGCCGGGAAATCCCTTTCTGCCGGGGATCTCGCCCTTGGAGGAGCTGAATTCCCGCAGCGCCTCCGCGTAGGAGGTCATGTCGGTAAGGATCACCAGTACGTTATAATCCAGGTCAAACGCCAGATATTCCGCCGCGGTCAGGGCGACCTTCGGGGTCATGATGCGTTCGATGATCGGGTCGTTCGCCCGGTTCAGGAACATCACGACCTTGTTCATGACGTTGGAGCGCTCAAAGGACCGGCGGAAATAATCCGCCACGTCGTTTTTCACGCCCATCGCGGCGAACACGACGGCGAAATTATCGCCGTCGGAAATCGACGCCTGCCGGACGATCTGCACGGCAAGCTCGTTGTGCTTCATGCCGGAGCCGCTGAAAATCGGCAGCTTCTGACCGCGGATCAGCGTCGTCAGGCAGTCGATGGAAGAAATGCCGGTATTGATGTAATTCCGGGGGTAAATTCTGGAAACCGGATTGATCGGCAGGCCGTTGATATCCCGGCGGACCAGCGGGAACACCTCGCCCAGCCCGTCCGAAGGCCTGCCCAGGCCGTCGAAAACTCTGCCGACGATTTCGGGAGAAAGCCCCAGCGTCATAGGTCTGCCGGACATTCTCGTTCTTGTATTGACCAGCGAGATCCCCTTTGTGCCTTCGAAAACCTGAATCACGACCCGCTCGCCGTCGATCTGCACCACGCGGCCGGTACGGGAGGTGCCGTTGTCAAGGCGCAGCTCCGCCATTTCGTTGTAGGCGGCGCCGCGGATCCCGTCCAGCACCACAAGAGAGCCGTTGATCCGGGTCAGTCCCAGATGTTCGATAATCATAGCGCAGCCCTCCCGTCAGTTCAGTCCGCTCAGCGCGGTATCAATCAGTTGATAATACCCGTCGAACAGCTCCAGCCGGTCGTTGGGCACGTCGTACTTGATCTGCACGAGCTTATCGAACAATCCCTTTTTGATGATCTCGGAAATGGGGATCTGCCGGGCGATGATATCGCGGCACTTATGATGCAGGTAAAGGATCACCCGCATCATCTTCAGCTGCTTCACCGGCTCCACAAAGGTGTCGTCCTTATGGAACGCGTTCTGCTGCAGGAACCCGACCCGGATCACGCGGGCGGTCTCGATGGTCAGCTTCTGATCGTCGGGCAGCACGTCGGAGCCGATCAGCTTGACGATCTCCATCAGGCTGTTTTCCTCCGCGAGGATCGTCATCAGCTCGTTGCGGCAGGCGATGAAATCCTCGCCGACCTCTTCGGCGTACCACCGGCTCAGCTCGCCGGTATACTCGCTGTAACTGTCGTTCCAGTTGATGGCGGGATAATGGCGCGCATAGGCGAGGGATTTGTCCAGCGCCCAGAAACAGCGGGTGAAGCGCTTGGTATTCTGCGTCACCGGCTCGGAGAAATCCGCGCCCTGCGGCGACACCGCGCCGATCACGGAGACCGAGCCCTCGGTGCCGTTCAGATTCTCCGTATATCCCGCCCGCTCGTAAAACTCGGAGAGACGGGAGGGAAGATACGCCGGGAAGCCCTCGTCGGCGGGCATTTCCTCCAGCCGGCCGGAGATCTCGCGCATCGCCTCCGCCCAGCGGGAGGTGGAGTCCGCCATCATGGCGACGTTATAGCCCATGTCGCGGTAATACTCCGCCATGGTGATGCCCGTGTAGATCGACGCCTCACGCGCCGCGACGGGCATATTGGAGGTATTGGCGATCAGCACGGTGCGGTCCATCAGCGGCTTGCCGCTTTTGGGGTCGATCAGCTTGCGGAATTCCGAAAGCGCGTCCGTCATCTCGTTGCCGCGCTCGCCGCAGCCGATATAGATAATGATATCCGCGTCGCACCATTTCGCCAGCTGGTGCTGCATCATGGTCTTGCCGGTGCCGAACCCGCCGGGGATCGCCGCGGCGCCCCCCTTCGCGATCGGAAAAAACGTATCCACGACGCGCTGACCGGTGATCAGCGGTTTTGTCAGGGACAGACGGCGCGCGACCGGCCGGGGATTTTTGATGGGCCAGCGCTGGGCGAGCCTGATCTCATGTCTGCCGCCCTTCGCGTCTTCCACCACGGCAAGCGCATCGGCCACGGTATAGCTGCCGTCCGGCTTTGCGGAAACCACGCGTCCGCGCACGTCCGGCGGGATCATGGATTTATGGGTTATGGCGCCGGTTTCGGCGCATTCGGCAAAGACCTGGCCCGGCAGGACCTCGTCGCCCGCCGCGATTTTCATGGTCACGTCCCACGCTTCGCCGCCGAGGCTTTCCACATGGACGCCGGCAGGGATAAAGGCGCCGTTTTCGTCGGCGATGGCCTTCAGCGGATTTGCAACGCCGTCGAAGATGCCGCCCAGCAGACCGGGGCCGAGCGTAATGCTCATGGGCGCGCCGGTGGGTTCCACAGGCTCGCCGGGCCGCAGGCCGCCCGTCTCCTCATAGACCTGAATCACTGCCCGGTCCGGGTCCACACGGATGACCTCCGCCAGCAGCCGCTTTTCCCCGACGAACACCATTTCGTTCATGGAGAGCGCGGTTCTGCCCAGCACGGTGACCACGGGGCCGTTCACGCCGAAGATTCTGTAATTCTCTGTCATTCCCGCGCCCCCTTATATCGTCACGGTCAAACCGGAGTTCTCGTAAAAGTCCTGCGCGCTCTGCGCAAGACGGCTGTCAAGGGTATCGTCCGCAATCAGCCCCTTCGCGGCGCTTTCGGCGCGGATCCCACCCAGCGTGATTTCCCCGTCGGGGCGGATCTCGCCGCAGAAATCCCGCAGCAGGGCAAAATAGGTCTCATCCGCCGGGCGAAGGTAAAAGACGCTGTCGCCGCCCAGCAAATCGCGGATCCGCGCTGCGCTGGCAGTCAGGAACCCGGCGTATTCCGCGCCGTCGGCGAAGGCGGCGATCCGGCGCCGCGCCTCGGCGAACACCTCTGCCGTGATCTCGTTTCTGCGCCGCAGGAGGGTTTCGGTCTCTTCCTTTTCCGAAAGGGCGAGATCGGCGTTCATCTGCTCGTTCAGCCGATCCAGCGCCGTAAACTGGGCCGCCGCAATCTCCTGCTTCGCCTGCTCCTGCGCTTTTTTCATCTCCGAGCGCTGGAACGCGCCGGCCTCTTTTTTCGTTTTCGCAACCACGCTGTCCGCCGCGCGATTGATCTCTTTGATTATTTTTTCAAGCTTTGACGTCTCAGCCGCCATACGATCACCTTATTCCCTGATGCCCACCGCGTCGCGGACGTACCGCGCCACGGAACCGCCCGAGGGCAGTCCGCTCGTATCCGGCACCTCCGTCAGCACAGGCATATTGTACTCAGAGCGAAATTCCGACGGAAAATCACCCAGCTCTTTCATTAGCGAACGGTTCACGAGAATGACGCCGATCTCCTCCTGCCGCGCTTTCTCAAGGATCACGGCGCGGGCCTCCTCGGCGGAGTGCACGCGCGTTCCCTCAACGCCCGCAAGACGCAGGCCGACCTCGGTATCGTCGTCGTCGCACACAAGATATAAGCGCATCGTGCTCACACCTTGCCGAGGATCATTATGGAAATGACCAGGCCGTAAAGCGCGATGGACTCGCCGAGCGCGACAAAGATCAGGGATTTACCGAAAGATTTCGGATCCTCCGTGGTCGCCGCGATCGCCGCGGGGGCGCCTGCTGCGACGGCGATGCCGCCGCCGATGCCAGCGAGGCTGGTGACGAGAGCGGCCGCAAGGAGGCCGAGGCCTTTATTGATGCCGTCCGTGTTTGCCGCGGCCGCCGGTTCCGCCTGAGCGGGCTCAGCCTGCCGCTCGTCCGAGACCTCTGTCTCCACGGGCGGCGCGTCCTTGCTGTCCGCGTCGGCGGCGATGGCGGTCACCGCGAAGGTGAACGCGCCCACCAGAACGGCGGAGACAAGGAAGCCGACGAGGTTTGTCGCAAGAATCTTCTTGCCGGGGACGCCTTTTCTCGACTGACGGACCGAATGTACGGTAAGGCCGATCAGGAAGGATACGGGCAGGACGGCTGCGATGATGTAAACGAATGTGTTCATGGTTGATACCTCCGGTGGTTGTTAGTTGCTGGTTGTTGGTTGCTGGTTGTTGGTTATTGGTTGCGAAGATAGTATAACCAGCCGTACCCCGCGAAGCATAGCTTCGGCGGTTGCCGCTGAAAACAGTCCACCGGACTGTTTTCTTAACGCGTCAATTGCTGGTTGTTGGTTTCCGGTTGCCGGTTTCTCAGCTAATAGCTATTCCGCGGCGCCGGCGGACGTCGTGGCGCGTTTTTTCGCCGCTTTTTTGATTTTCTCCGTAATATTCTTCCGGCTGTCCGGCGCGCCGACGCCCTCGAAGGGTCTGCCGCCGCCGTCGTAGAAACGGCTGAACATTTCGTAATACTCGAGCCTGAGCGCCTGGATGCCGGTCAGCAGTCCTTCCAGCGCCATGACGATCAGGTTGCCGAAGATGATCGCGGCCCAGCCGAGCGGTTTTACGTCCGCGGGGCTCTCCGGGTTGCCCGCCATGTAGAAGAAGACCATCATCATGCCCGAGTGGACGAGAACGAACGCGCCGACCCGCAGGAACGAGACCGTATTTGAGAAGTAAGAGAGAACGTATTCGATCAGCTCGAACGTATTCTGCAGGACGAAGTCCATTTTGCTCTCGGGCAGATATTCGTTCTTCTTCTTTTTCTGAACGATCCCGGTCAGGATCTCTTTCATGAACAGGATCGGCACTGTCACGGCGATCACGATGATGCATACGGGCGTCGGTATGATCTGTCTGCCGGCCATGAATTTGATGATCAGCGCGGCGAGAGAGATATAGAGCAGAAGGCCTGTCAGACCGTTTTCGCTGAACAGCGCTTCGCCGAGTTCTTTGGAGCGCAGACGGATCACGATGTTCATGATCATCGCCGTCGCGACAAGCCCGAGCCCGAGCCCGATCGCCATCAGCAGAACGCCGTTGATGGATTCCATGACCTCGATCGGTTTGCCCGGCAGCCCGAACACGTTCCGGTAGATCGGGTCGAGGATATGCTCGAAGCCGAAAACGGAGCCGAACAGGGCGCCGAAGCAGGCGGAACAGAATCCGCAGGGCACCATGATCTTCGCAAGGCCCAAATCCCGCTTTTTATACAGGATGAACGCGCCGATCATCAGCAGAAGGCCTTGGCCGAGATCCGCGAACATGATTCCGAAAATGAGGGAGTAGGTGATCGCGACAAAGGGCGTGATATCCACCCCGCCGTAGGAGGGCAGCCCGTACATGCTCACAAACAATTCAAAGGGGCTGAATACCCGTCTGTTGCGCAGCTTGACCGGGGGTGTGCCGTGTTTATCCTCGCTGGGTTCGGAGATCTCGCAGGAAACCTTCTTCACCTCGCTGATGCGTTTCTTGAATTTTTTTTCGGTGTTGGCGGGGATCCACCCCACGAAGGTGAAATTCTTCCCCTGCTGGTCGGTGGCGGCGTAGCGCCTGAGCTCGAACGCCTCGCTGCACTGCTTGAAATAGTTATACAGCGCGCTGCATTTTTCCTTCCTTGAGCTCCAGTACTCGGCGATCTGGCCGTCCAGCTTTTCCTTTGCGGCGGAGAGAAGCTTTTCCTCTTCCTCGATCATCCGCAGCACCTCGGAGGGGGTGCCGGATTCGCGTTTGAGCGTCACACGGTCAAAATACATGCCGGCAAAAATGCCGTCGATTTTCGCAACCTTGTTGTTCGGCACGACGTAAACGCCCCAGATATCGGTGGCGGTTTTTTCACAGACGACAAACACAAAGTTTTCCTTTTTCTGGTACGCCGCAAGCTTATCGCCGCATTCGACGGGCATGCAGCCGAACCGCGCCCGGACGAACTGGCAGTCCATCAGCTCCTTGATGGAGGTATCAAGGTCGGCAAAGTGGCTGTATTGCTCCTTTTCCTCCCGGCACGAGGCAAGCCCCTCGGTCAGCTCGGTATGCAGGTTGTGGAATTCCTGCATTTTGTCGATCATCTCGTCGATGATCCCGTCGTCCGTGTCCTCCGGACGAAGCTCCGAAAAATCCTCTTCCTCGTCCAGCTCCGCGCCGGCGACGGCGGCAAGCTCTTCGATCTTCTGCATCTTCGCCCCGTAGGTATTCTCGCCGCCGAGCGACGAAAAGCCGAGGGTATCCGACATATAGTCAAGCGCGTTTTCCGGATGCAGCTCCCCCGTCAGACAGCAGGAGGCGATAAATTCGTCGATGCTGGACACCGGCCCCCAGACGCGCACAAATTTCATTTTCGCGATAGCCAAAATATCACTCCTCTCGACTTCTCATGAAATTCCGGTGAGGGATTTGCGGATCTGCTCCGGCTCGACGCCGTAACGGATCCCCTCGATGATTCTTATGATATTCTTAACCTCGTTTTCCGCAAGCAGCATATAGCACATCACGATCGCGGCGGGATCCGTATAAAAACGGAAGCCCTTGACGAGCCTGCGGCACAGATGGTCCTCCATGATCTTTTCGGTGTCGCCGTAGTCAAGCCCCCGCAGCGCGTCGCCGTAAACCGTGACCGACAGCGCCCGCATGAAGTCCTTTTCATCCCGCGCCCCGCACAGCGCCTCCGCCTGCGGTTTTGTGAAGGCGGTATAATCGCCGACCAGATACCCCCGCGCGGCCGTCTCCCCGGCGCCGCCGATTTTTTTCAGCCGGTAAACCGATGTGATGAACCGCGCGTCAAAGTAAAGACACAGGACCTCCGAGGTCTGTTTTTTGTCGTACCGGTCCCTGCGCAGCGTTTCGGCGAGATAATCGCTGAGATAATGGTTCAGCGCCGTTTCGATCTGAAGATACACGTCCGCGCCCCCGAGCATCTGGGAAAAGGGCTCCAGCACCCGGCGATAGGGCGTGCCGTTCAGGATGCGCAGAATATCCCCGAAGCTGCCCGCGGACGCCAGCGCGTAAAGGTCGAGCTGCGTCAGCTTCTCATAAAAGGGCGGCAGCACGGCAAGATAATCCTGCAGATGACCGCACAGCAGCAGGCGGATGATCCGCAGCAGCTGAACGATATCGTTTTTTATAATATAATATTTATAAAAATCTTTCTTGCCGGAGATCTCATACCGGCTCAGCAGAGACAGCCGGTCGAAAATGCTGATGCGCAGCAGCTCCTCCGCCTGGGCGGGGCTGATATCCCGGTGCGCCCGTTCCAGCGCGGGCGCGTAATGCTTGTTTTTTTCAAGCTTCGAGAGCAGCTCCGGCAGACTGCGCGCGCCGCAGAGGGTTTCATATTCTGCCGCGGTGACGTGGGTGGCGAACATCGCCCGCGCCTTCGCCGGCACCGCGTTGGAAGCAAAGCCCACGACTTACACCTCCGAAAGGACGCCGTCCACGATCCCGGCGACCCAGCGCTCTTTGTTTTCGGCATACTGCCGGTTCATTTTATCGAGGATCGCCTTATTCTTCTCCCTGACCGTCTCCAGCGCGGCCCGGGCGGCGGCGCGGTTCTCCCGGCTGATCTCCTCCGCCTGCGCCAGCGCTTTTTGTTTTTCCTCGGCGATCAGCGCCTCTCTTTGGGATGAGACGGCGACGTACGCCTCGCTGCGCTCCTTCTGCGCCGCGGCGACCCGTTCTCTTGCCGCCTTGTCAACGTCGATGATCTCTTTGAGCAGATCGGTCATTTTCTCCCCTCCTGCCGCATGGGCATAACAAAGAATTATAGATAAATAAACCCATGTTATGCATCCGTTAAAAATCGGAAACCCCCCGTCTGCAGACAGTCAGCACGCGGAGGTTTCGTTTTTACTCAAGTCAAATAATTATACATCCGATTTCCCGCAATTGCAAGAGAGAAAACGCGGATTTCGAACTTTTTATTTTCAGCGGAGATATTTTTCAACAGCTGTCGATTAAAACGCGTAATTCCCGGCGTCCCGTCTGATTTTTTCCATCAGGCGAGAGACGCGCAGCGAGGTTTCCCGAGCCTCGGCGTAAGGGATCCGGGGAGCGCCGCCGTTGATATAAGCGTAAAAATCCTCCGCCTCGGCCCGCATCACCTCAAAACGGGTCGGAACGCCCGCAATCCCGCGGCTTGTCCCGTCATTATAAAGAACTTTTATACCCGTCAGCTGGGAGACGGAGTCGATCAGAATCACGCCCCTGTCGCCGAGAATCTGCGAGGGGACGCGCGTCTGCGCGGTCTTGGAGGAGGAGATCGTCACCGTTTTGTCGGGATAGCCGAAGATCGCGGAAAACGCCGCGTCCGCGCCCTCGGGCAGCATCACCGCGGAGGCTTTGACCTCTGCGGGCGTCCCGAACAGCAGCCAGGCGACCGCCACGGCGTAAACGCCGAGATCCTGCAGGCAGCCCGCCTGCATGGCAGGGTCGAAGATATTCTGCCGCTCGCCCCGCAGATACCCCGCGTATTTGGAGGAAAGCTGGGAGTAATCCAGCTCGGCGGAGCGGATCCTGCCGATCGTCGGCAACGCTTCCCGCAGGGCGGCAAGGGCGGGCACGTGCTGCGGCATCAGCGCCTCGCAGACGGTCACGCCGTTTTCGTCGGCGAGGCGGTACAGCTCCTCAATCTGAGGAGGGTAGGTGCAGATCGGTTTTTCGACGATCACGTGTTTTTTATGCGCAAGGAACAGCTTCGCCTGCTCAAAGTGGAAGACGTTGGGCGAGGCGATATAGACGCAGTCGATCTCCGGGCATGCGGCGGCATCGTCGAGCGAGGTGAAGATTTTCTTCGCGCCGTGTTTTTCGGCGAAGGCGCGGGCGCGTTCCTGCGTGCGGGAATAGACCGCGGAATGGGTGAAGCCCGCCGCTGCCGCGCTTTCGAGAAAGCTCTCGCAGATCCACGAGGTGCCGACGGTGAGAAGGTCAGGGTGTTTCTTCATGGGGATCCGTCCTTTCGGAATGCAATCAGTAAGAATCTTCATTCAGCAAAAAGTCAACAAGGCCGATATGTAGCACGCCGGCGTCATCATACCAGCGGCGGCGGATATCCTGCCGGACGACGATTTTCGGGAAGGAATCGCCGGTCATGGAAAAGGGCTTGAGTTCCGATTCCCGCTTTCCGTCGCTGTCCATTGCGAATGCGGACTGTATATAGATTTTTCTGCCGCCCTTTGAGGCGATAAAATCGATTTCCCGCGCGATCCGCGTTTGTTTTCCGTTTTGCTTCGTATTGGAATAAACGACGCCGACGTCCACATTGAAACGGCGCGCAGCCAGTTCGTTGAATACAATGTTTTCCATAATATGCGTCGGTTCCTGCTGCCGGAAGCCCAGACGGGCGTTGCGAAGCCCCACGTCCTCGCAATAATACTTGTTCGGATAGGCAAAATAGGACTTGCCCCTGACGTCATACCGTCTGCATTCGGCAAAGAGAAACGCGTCGATCAGGTGATCGAAATAGGTCTTGACCGTGTTTTGCGAGACCTGTTCCTCCCGGCGAAGCTTTTTTTCGGAATTGATCGCGTTTGCCGCCCTCGTCGGATTGGTAAGCGATCCGACCGAGGAGCACAACAGGTCGAGAAGATCGTTCAGCACGTCCTCACGGGCAATTTTTTTTCGCTCCGCAATGTCTTTCAGATATACCTCAGAGAAGAGGGAGCGCAGATATTCCGCTTTTGCCTCGTCGTTCGGACGGGAAAGAACCATCGGCATTCCGCCGAATACGGCGTACGCGTCGTAAGCGTCATACTTATCGCCGCCAACGGCGGAATAATACTCCGCAAAGGTCAGCGGGTGCATCCGGATCTCGTCGCTGCGGCCGCGGAATTCGGTCAGGATATCGCTTGAAAGCATTTTTGAATTGCTGCCGGTGACGTAAATATCCAGATTCGGCAGAGACCGCAGATCGTTCATTGCGTCGTAAAACGTGATCGGTTTTCCCGCCGGGTTATAGGGATTCGGCACCTCGTCCGACATCTGGATCTCGTCGACGAACAGATAAAACCGTTCCGCGTTGCTTTCGACGCGCGCGCGAACGCCCGATGCGAGCTCCAACGGGTTCCGGAACCGGATATCCTTCGCCAGATCCAGCGCAATGGATATGATGCGGTCCCCGGTCACGCCGGAAGCAAGAAGATATTCTCTGTAAATCGTATTCAGCAGATAGGATTTTCCGCATCTGCGGATGCCGGTGATCACCTTGATCTGTCCGTCCCACGCAAAGTCGATCAATTGCCTGAGATATCGGTCCCGTTTGATCTGCATATAAAGCCTCCGTTGAAAAGTAATGCATATTATTATATGAGATTTCAATATGATTATACCGCACACAATGTAGAATGTCAATATGCGCGAATATATAAAAAACCGGTCCGGAATGTCGGCATGGTTTTTCGGGAGATCGGCGAAAATTTTATCGGGAGATCGGCGGAATATTTTTCGGAAGATCGGCAAAAAAATCCGACGTGGCCGAAGCCCCGCCGGAATCTTTCTATTGACCGGATTGAGATAATATTTTTTTGCATATTTTTATCGTTTGTAAAGAAAAAATCCGGCCGCGTTCTCAATTCTCAGCTCCGCGCCGTCGATACCGCCGTCCGGTGCGACAGAAAGCGCCGCTGCGCGGGAGCGACGATCCGGGATCTCCGCGTCCCGCCGTGTCCGGTACGCAATAATGGTTGCAGAACCGTCCCGCCCGGTGTATAATGATAACATCAAAAAAGCGGATGAAAGGAGATCTTCTCATGCAGATCAGCGTCATGTCCTTCAACGTGCAGCATTTCAGCGAATTCCATTCCAAAAAAATCGACTACCCGCTGTTCGCGGAAGCGATCCGGAGTACGGGCGCGGACGTCGTCGGGCTGAACGAAACCTACGCCGAGGGCAGCGTCTTCAGAAAAAAGGCGCAGGCGGAAACCGTTGCTCAAGCACTCGGCTGGCACTGGTATTTCGCGGAGGCGATCCGGCTCAGGCAGGGCGGATACGGCAATTCGATCATCTCGAAATACCCGCTGACGAACGCGCGGACGGTTCCGATCCCCGACCCGAAACCCCGCAGATACAAGGGTTATTACGAAACCCGATGCGTCCTGCGCTGCACGGCTCAGACCGAAGAGGGGCCGCTGGAGTTTGCCGTGACGCATTTCGGGCTGAACCCGGACGAGCAGAAGAACGCGGTTGATACGGTCTCGGGACTGATCCTGCCGGAGCGCTTCGTGCTGATGGGCGATTTCAACGTGCGGCCGGGAAACCCGGCGCTCTCCCCCATCCGCGACCGTCTTGCGGACACCGCGGACGCGCCCGGCGGGAACCGGCCGACCTTCCCCGCCGACGCCCCGGACCGGAAGATTGATTATATTTTTGTCAGCAAAGACGTCCGGGTCCTTTCCGCGGACGTGCCGGAGCTGGTGGTTTCGGACCATCGGCCGTATCTCGCCCGGATTGAGATCTGACGGAACAAATCCCGGTTCCGGGAGAATCTTTGCCTTGACCGATCGGGAAAAACAGAGTATAGTGTTAATATAACATAATCATATCGTTATGATCAACAGAAAAACGCCCGGCGGCG
>CACYHJ010000020.1 GCA_902774165.1 Oscillospiraceae bacterium | reverse complement strand
TGATATCAATGATTTTGCCGAGGATTTTCGCCACGTCCTCTGTCTGCTCAAGCTTGGATGCGTCGGCAAAGCCTCTGAGATATGCTGCCTTTTCGGTAAGTGTCATTCCGATTACCTCCCTCTCTTATTAAAAACAGTGTATATCAAAATTACGGAGATATTCCGTCCTTTTGCGAAAAAAACCAAAAACTGCGGAAATCCTCGTCCTTTGGCGGAAAAATTACGCTCTGGACATGTATTCGCCGGTTCTGGTGTCGACCTGGATCATTTCGCCCTCGTCGATGAACAGGGGAACTCTGATCTCGGCGCCGGTCTCAAGCGTTGCGGGCTTGAGGGTGTTGGTGGCGGTGTTGCCCTTGAAGCCGGGATCGGTCTTGGTGACCTGCAGGGTGACGAAGTTGGGCGGCTCGACGCCGAAGACGTTGCCCTTATAGGAGAGGATCATGCACTCCATCTCTTCCTTGACGAAACGGAAGTTGTCGTTCAGCTGATCCTTGCCGATGGGGATCATGTCATAGGTCTCGGGATCCATGAAATAGTAAAGATCGCCGTCGTTGTAGGAATACTGCATCGTCTTTCTCTCGACGAAAGCGGTGGGGAACTTGTCGGTGGGGCTGAAGGTTTTTTCAACAACGGAGCCCTGAATGACGTTTCTGAGCTTGGTGCGCACGAACGCCGCGCCCTTGCCGGGCTTGACGTGCTGGAACTCGATGATCTGCCAGACCTGACCTTCCATCTCAAACGTTACGCCGTTTCTGAAATCGCCGGCTGTTACCATAAATATTCAAATCCTTTCCTGTGCGGCCGAGACCGCAGAAATAAATGCAATTCTATAATATAATATTTTTGCCTGCATTGCAAGAGTTTTTTATAAAATTATCAGCTCGTCCGTCACGGCGGTCAGCAGACGGCTGCCGGTTTCCGTGATCAGCACCATATCCTCGATGCGCACGCCGAACTCCCCGGGCAGGTAGATTCCCGGCTCGTCGGTGACCACGTTGCCCGGCGCGAGGACGGACTTGGATTTCGGGCTGACGTAAGGCATTTCGTGGATCTCATACCCCACGCCGTGGCCGGTGCCGTGGCCGAAGTAATCGCCGTAGCCGCAGGAGGCGATATGGTCCCGCGCGAGCTTATCCGCGTCCGCGCAGGCCATGCCGGAGCCGATTTTTTCCTCCACGGCGTTTTTCGCGTCGCGGACGACGTTATAAACCTCTTTCTGCTTTTCGCTGACCGCGCCCAGGGCGACGGTGCGGGTCATGTCGCTGTGCAGGCCGTGATACACCGCGCCGAAATCCATGGTGATGAAATCGCCCTTCTGAACTTTTCTTTCGCCGGGCACGCCGTGGGGCTTCGAGGTGTTGGGGCCGGAGACGGCGATGGTCTCAAACGACAGCGCCTCCGCGCCGTGGGTAAGCATATAATACTCCAGCTCCAGGGCGATCTCCTTCTCGGTCTTTCCCGGCTCGATGAAGCCCAGAACGTGCTGCAGCGCTTCTTCCGCGATGCGCTGGGCTTTGACGATATCCTCGACCTCCCGGTCGCTTTTCACCATGCGCAACGCCTCGATCGTTTTATCGAGCCGGTCGCACTCCGGGCCGACGAACTGCATTTCGGGCAGACTTTTTTTCATCCGCTCCATCTGAGCGACGGTGATTTTCTCATATTCCGGAACAATGAGGTTCGCCCCGTTCCGGTCCTGATAGAATTCCTTTAACTGCTTCCAGGTGTCTTTCTGTTCCTCGACGCGGACGTCTTTGATGACGTTTCGGGCCTCTTCGATATAACGGCTGTCCGTTAAAAACAGCGCGTCGGATTCCGTCACTGCCAGCACGCCGTCGCTGGACGGGAACTGCGTAAAATAGCGGCGGTTTTCCCCGCTTGTGATCAGCAGGCCGTAATTTGCGCCCATATCCGCGCCGTATACGCGCTGCTGAAGCTCTTTGATTTTATTCACTGTTACCTGATCTCCCTGTATTCGATGCCGTGTTCGCGGCAGTATTTGCGCTCTCTCGCCCGCATGCGGTTGAAGTGGCGGGCAAACAGCTTTTCCTTTGCAAAGGGCTTGACCCAGATCGAAATGGCGCCGCACTCGTTGGCGGCGAACACGTCGGCAAAGATCTGGTCGCCGATCATGGCGAATTTTTCAATGGGCACGCCCGCGGATTTCGCCGCCCGCCGAAGATTCTTCGTTTCGGGCTTCTTCGACATGGCGTAATAGGGGATTCTGAACATTTTCGAAAGCACCCACGCCCGGGGGTGGTTGGTGTTGGAAACGATGATCACCGGGATGCCCGCCGCCCGCAGCTTTTCGACCCACTCCGCCGCGCCTTCGCGGGGTTTGAACGTGGAGTCGTAAACCAGCGTGTTGTCAAGGTCGATCCCCACGGCCTCGGCGCCCATCGCCCGGAGATCCTCCGGAGTGATGAGCGTGACGGATTCATAGATATATTTCGGTTTTCCTGCTTCCATAACTTCTTTAAGAAAAAGTCAAGCGGACCCGCAGAGGAGTCCGCTTTAAACTCATTTGAATTTACGCTTGCGAGCGGCTTCCGATTTCTTTTTGCGCTTTACGGAAGGCTTCTCATAGTGCTCTCTTTTGCGCACTTCCTGAATAACGCCGTCTCTCGATGTCTGGCGCTTAAATCTTCTGAGAGCGCTGTCCAGAGACTCGTTGTCCTTCACTTTTACCTGGCTCATCTATATTCCCTCCCTCCGCGATTGCAGGGGCAAAATCCTTATATTTTCAACATCATCTGCTGATACCCATACAATATAACACAAGCTTTTTTTGATGTCAAGCGTTTTTTCAAGGAAATCCGAAATATTGCGAAAAACAGACAGATTTCTCTTGATTTCTCCGTTTTGGGATGTATAATTTATCTATGATGTGAAATGTGAACAGTGAAATGTGAAGTGAGAAAGGA
Organism: Oscillospiraceae bacterium; assembly: GCA_902774165.1. Classification (GTDB taxonomy): domain Bacteria; phylum Bacillota; class Clostridia; order Oscillospirales; family Acutalibacteraceae; genus RGIG2774. Next base: position 16,890 of record CACYHJ010000020.1, on the reverse strand, counting down.
TCCCGCTTCACCATTCCTCATTCTTCTTAAAGGGGCGTTCAACCATGATTACCTCAGTCAACGGACTGATCAGATTTTTCAAAGACAAAAAGGTGCTGATCCTCGGCTTCGGCCGGGAAGGGCGTTCCACCTACGCGCTGATCCGTAAGTTTCTGCCGGAGCAGCCGCTGGGGATCGCAGACAAAAACGCGGTCGAAATCGACGACGCGCGGGTGACGCTGCACTGCGGCGACGATTATCTTGCCGCGATGAAGGGCTATGATATCGTCATGAAAAGCCCGGGGATTCCCTTCGTGGGCGTCGAGATCCCCGCGGGCTGCCTTGTGACGGACCAGACGGATCTGTACCTCAAATACTCCGACAGCACCGTGGTGGGCGTGACGGGCACCAAGGGCAAGACCACCACCTCAACCCTCATTTACCGGATGCTGAAGGCCGCGGGGCTTCGCGCCGGGCTCAAGGGCAACGTGGGCGTGCCGGTGTTTGACACCATTGAGGAATCGGACAACGAAATCACGGTGATGGAGCTCTCCTGCCACCAGCTGGAATTCATGACCGCCTCGCCCCATGTGGCAGTGATGACCAATATCTACGAAGAGCATCTCGACCACTACAACGACGGCTTCAAGGGCTATGTGGCGGCAAAAATGAACATTGTGAAATACCAGTCCGGGAACGATTTCTTCATTCTCAACCCGAAATCCACCGCGATGGATTACGTGGATCCGGCGGCGCTGCAGGGACGGGTGATCTTCGCGGACCCGGCGCAGCTGAGCCCGGCGATTGCCGCGGCGGCGAAAAAAAATCCCCATCTGCCCGGTGCCCACAACCTGCAGAACATTCAGGTGGCGGCGCAGGCGGTGCGCCGGTTCGGCGTAACGGACGAGGCGATCATCCGGGCTGTGGAGGAATTCGAGGGGATCTCCGATCGGATGGAGCTGTTCGGCGTGTTCGGCGGCGTCTCATACTACAACGACAGCATCGCCACAATCCCCTATTCGGTGCTGATGGGCGTGGACTCCCTGGGCAACGTGGGGACGCTGATCATCGGCGGCATGGACCGGGGGCTTGATTACACCCAATTCGCCCGGGACCTTTCCGCCCGGTCGATCGACAACATCGTCTGCCTGCCGGAGACGGGACACGCCATCGCGGAAATGCTTAAAGCGGACGGCTGCCGGTCGAACGTCGTGATCGCCGCCGATATGGACGAGGCGGTACGCGCCGCGGTTGCGCACACCGCCCCCGGGAAGGCCTGCGTGCTCTCCCCAGCCGCCGCCAGCTATAATTACTATAAAAACTTTGAGGAAAAAGGAAAGCATTACAAGGAACTGGTGAGGAAATACGCCGGGGAGAAGTGAGATGTGAAATGTGAGATGTGAGATGTGAGATGTGAGATTGCCGCGTTAAGAAAACAGTCCGGTGGACTGTTTTCAGCGGCAACCGCCGAAGCTAACGGTTGGGCTGTGCTCGGGAAGCTGAGAACAGTGAAAAGTGAACAGTGAAATGTGAGATGTGAGATGTGAAATGTGAAATCATCCCTCACCTCTCTCATCCATCCTCAACAAAAAAACGTCACCGCCGCAGAGTTCGGGCGTGGGTTGGCAGTATTCTCACGACACGTAAGCCCGGTGAGAAAGTGCGCAGTTAAAAAGAAAACAAGCTGAGAGAAAGGATCAAAAAGATCGTTTTTCTCAGCTTGTTTTTATGAATTGACGGCTTTGCCGTGAATTGAATTACGCCTTATGCCCCGCCGGGCAATTCACGTGCCGAAGGCACAATTCATGACGGAACGTCAATTCATGCGCCGACAGGCGCAATTCATTCCGGCGCGGCATAGATACAGATCGAAAAAACATCCTTATCACGCCGCGCCGAAGGCGATGACGGTTTTTTTTATACGCTCCGGTACATCAGGAAATACGCCTTCGGAGTTTCCGTGACGATGACGTCGATCCCCTCGCCCATCAGCTGAGCGCCGGTTTTCGTTTCGGTCCGGGCGGGGGCGTCGTAATCAAAAATCTCATAGGTTTTTTCCGGGTCGAGCCCCTGCAGGACGATATGACAGCGGTCGGACTTCACCTGTTCCCGCTTGTAGATCAGCGCCGCGCCGGCGGTCTCGTCGCCGAACTGCATGGCATGCCAGCGGGCCCGGTCCCGCGCGCCGTTGATCAGGGGATAAAAGTTTTTGTCCATATACTGACGCACGTCGCCGTAGCCCGCCCTCTGGGCGCAGGGAACGGCGGCGGAACGGCAGAGGTACTCTCCCTCGCCGCCGATGCCGGTGCCGGTCAGCGGAAGCCAGAAGGAAATGCCGCAGCTCATGGACTGGGTCGCCTCACAGATATCGTCCTTGAGACTGCCGTCGGAAGAGATGCAGTTGTAATCCGAACGCCACAGGGGGATGCTGCGGCGGGACATTTCAAGGTCGAGCCGCTTGCCGCCGCTGGCGCAGTTGTCGATAATCAGCCCGGGGTTGACCGCCAGAAGCGTATCAAGATACCGGTAAAGATTGGTCACATAGTGATTCTCCTCGATCCCCGTCCGGCCGCCGTACAGCGATTTGTCCGCCGAGCGCCACAGCTCAAGGGCGCTGAAATTGAAGTCCTGACGGTAAAGGCCCACCTTGTTGTCTCTGATGGCGTTCGCGATCAGCCCGGAAAGATAGTCGCAGGCGCCGTCGACGGCAAGGTTCACCATATTCCGGTTTTCGTCGCCGCTTTCGATCAGCCAGCCCTCATGCCGGATACACTCATTGTAAACCTCGGTACCCTTGCAGCAGCGTTCCGGCTCAAACCAGAGCAGGAATTTCATACCCCGCGCCTCGGCGGCCTCCGCCACCGGCGCAAACCCGTCGGGGAACCGGACCGGGTCCGGATGCCAGTTGCCCACGCTGTCGTACCAGTCGCCGAGGATCTCATACCAGCCCGCATCCCGCCAGAGGAAATCGGAATTCTCGCAGACCTCATCCGGATAGGCGTTGATCTCGGCGATATATTCCTCCGCGTTCCTGCGGTCGAACTCGCCCGCCAGCACCGTGCAGGTCAGCGGGAAGGCGCTTTCGGTATAGACGCAGGCACGCTCCCAGGCGCGGAAGGCGTTGAAGCCCTTGAGGGCGTTGCCGCCGTCGTAGAAGGTCAGGGACACCAGCGGCGAGCGCACTGTTTCGCCGGGGGTGAGATACCCGGAGAAGAACTCCTGTTTCGCCCGCAGCTTCACGCCCTTCGCCGTCTGACGCAGCGAGACGAACCACTGCCCGGTCCAGCCCGCGGCAGCCACAACGCCGGCTTCCGGGCCGCTGATATTGAAATAGGGCAGCCAGGAGGAGCTTCTGCCGCCGTTGGCGTTGAAGTTCATCGGCGTCAGGCTGACGGCGGATTTCATCAGCTCGAAGTCATCCGCCGCCGGGTCGCTGCCCTTGCTGAAATACACGTCGGACCGCCCCGTCTCCACAGTGCAGTCCGCGGCGTAAAAGTTTTTGAGCGTTTGAGGTCGGCGGCAGTCCCGTAATCGGGGTGGATGGCGTAAAAATCCTTCACCGCCGGGGTGTTCGCGTTCCCGCCGTTTGTAAGGAACACCGTCCACTCGCAGGCGGCGTATTCCTCATAGATCGTCGCCTCGACCGCCGCGCTCAGGCCGCTTTTTTTGTGTCTGAGGGCGACGACGGTCGTTTTGCCGCCCCGGTATTTCTCCCCCGCCTCACTCTCTTCACCGACGGTGATCTCCCAGTCGGCGATATGGCGGCGGAAGTCCTTCCCGCCCACGGTGAAATCATAGGCGGGCGACGCGGCGGTGCGGATGTTCGCGTCGAACCATTTCCGGCAGCGCTGTTTTTCCGCGGCGGTCACCTTCACGGCGGCGCCGGTCAGCGGGTCGAAGGTAAAATCCGTTATGCCTGTCATGGCCATCGCCGCCCGGTCGACGAATTTTTTGAACGCCGAATCGTAGACGGAAAAGGACGAAACCAGAAGAAGGAAGCTCTGAAGAAGGCAGAACAGTGATTTCAGGCGAAGCAGCATAATAAGGTCTCCTTTTAATTCGCATCTGAATCTCAGTATACCAAATCCTGCCGCAGATTGCAAGACCGCGGATAAATCCGACATCCCAACCGGAAAACCCCGGATATGATTGCGCATGAAAATTGTTTAAAAAAATTCCCTGTAAAATATACGGAGTCTATTGACATTTTATTCATATATTATTAAAATAAACAATATATGTAAAAACCTCATTCATGTTTCCACAAGATACTGCGTCCGACGGCGGCGCGGACAAAGGAGCGGCCCATGGATTACAATATTGAATTTTCGTGTTTCTGCGGCACGGGACTCATACGGAAAAACAATCAGGACAATTTCTGGTACCGCGGCCATTTTCTGCCGGAAAACCACGACGATTACGAAGATCCCGGCGCAGTCGTCAGCGCGGCAACCCGCCCGGTCTTCTGCGTGTTTGACGGCATGGGCGGCGAGGCCTGCGGCGAAAAAGCCTCGTTCCTGTGCGCCGACGCCATGGACAAAATCAGCAGGGAGCCGAGGCCGGCCGATTCGGCGGTATTCTTCGAGCAGGCGTGCCTGCGCATGAACGACACGGTCGCCGCCACGGCAAGGGCGCTGCAGGTGGGCATTGCGGGCTCCACCATGACGGGAATCGCCTTTGACGAAAATGAGATCACCGTCTGCAACGTGGGCGACAGCCGGATCTACCGTTATGCCGACGGCGAGCTGAAGCAGCTCTCAAAAGACCACGTGATGGAGGTCGTCCCGGGCAGGAAACCGCATCTTTTGCAGTTTATCGGCGTGCCGCCGCAGGAGTTCCGCATTTCGCCCTACATCCGCAAGAAAGAGATCCGTCCGGGCGATATTTACCTGCTGTGCTCCGACGGCGTGACGGACATGATGCCCGAAGAAATGATCGCAGAGGTGCTGCGGCGCGGACACGACATGACCATCTCCGCCCGCATGATCAACAAGCTCTCGCTGCGCATGGGCGGGAAAGACAATCTGACCGGCATTCTCTGCCGGATCGGAGACGGGAGGACGAATCAATGACCATGGAAATGACGCCGGAAGAGATCATCCGCGAGGTTTGGCCGGACTGGAACGTTCTGCGCCGTATCGGCCGGGGCTCGTTCGGCGACGTGTTTGAGTGCGAGAAACAGGAATACGACGCCGTTTCCCGCTCCGCCGTAAAGGTGATCTCCATCCCCCGGGACGACACCCAGATCCCCGAGCTGCGCGCAGAGGGCATCCGGGAAGACGGGACGGGCACCTATTTCAAAAAAATCGTGGACGACTGCGTCAAAGAGATCAAAATGATGGAATCGCTCAAGGGCGAGTCCAACATCGTCTACGTCGAGGACTTCAAGGTCATTCAGAAGCCCGACGGCATCAGCTGGGTCATCCTGATCCGCATGGAGCTGCTGACCGGGTTCGCGAAATACCTTGAAACCCACACCATGAACGAGGCGCAGGTGCTGGATCTGGGCATCGACATCTGCACCGCGCTGGACGTCTGTTATAAAAAGAATATCATCCACCGGGATATCAAGCCCGCCAACATCATGGTTACCGAAAACGGCCACTTCAAGCTGGGAGACTTCGGCATCGCCCGGGAGCTGTCGAAACGGGACATCGGGCTTTCCGCCAAGGGAACCTACAACTATATGGCGCCGGAGATCCGCAATATCGGCAGCTACGACCAGCGCGTGGACATCTATTCCCTGGGCATTGTGCTTTATCAGCTGCTGAACAACAACTGCGCTCCGCTGGTGACCCCAAACGAAAAAGGCGAGGTCACCTATGAAATCCGCGAAAACGCCATCATGCGCCGCATGCAGGGCGAGAGCTTCGGTCCTCCCTGCAACGCACATCCTGCCGCCGGCGCCGCGATTCTCAAGGCCTGCGCCTTCGACGCGGGCAAACGGTTCTCCACGCCGGAGGAGATGAAGGGCGCGCTGATCTACGCAAAGAACCACCTGAATGACCCCGCCCCCCTGAACGGCCCGTTCCAGGCAGAACCGGAGAAAACCGTGGCCGCGGCAGAAATCGGCCCGGAGAAAAAACTGTTCATCGCGCCGATTTCCAACCCGCCGGGAAGCGAAAAACCGATTCCGACTCCGCCGCCGAAAAAGCCGAACAGGATCCTGTACGGCATCATCGCCCTTGCGGTCCTGATCGTCGCGCTTTTGGCGGTCCTGGTGTTTGTCGTGTTACGCTCGGATTCCGATCCCGAACCGACAGAAACGACCGCGACGAAAACAACCGCGGCCACCGCCGCGGCCACCACCCTGCCCCCCGCGCCGACGACGGCGCCGATGACGGTCCCGGTGAACATCGAGCCGAAGGTTTACCTTGTCGTCACCCCGCAGGGCGACCCCCTGGTGGTGCGCAGATCCACGACGGAATCCGCCGAAAAGGTCGGCGAGGTGCCCAACGGCGCGCAGGTTTACGCCTATTTCACCAATACAGCCAACGACTGGATCTATATCAAGAGCGGCGAGGTCATCGGCTGGGCCCGCGCGGGCTACGTCAGATACGTAAGATCATAACAGAAAGGGAGTCGCAGCGATGGATGATTACGATCGCACAATGAATACCCCGTCCGCGCCCGGCGGCTGGACGCCAACGCCCGGCGGGAACAATTACGCATCAGAGCCGACGCAGAGCGGTTTTTCCACCGTGCCGCCGGCGCAGCAGGGCGGCGCATACAACGCGGAGCCGACCCAGAGCGGATTTTCCTTCGCGCCGGAACCGCAGCAGAATCCTTATTACTACGGCGGAGGGGCCGATCAGAACGGCGGGATCGGCTACGCGCCTCCGGAGGGGACCGGCTCCTACCCGCCGAATAACGGCGGCGGCTCCGGATCCTCCGGCACGCTGCAATGGATCCTGATCGCCTGCAGCGCCGTGGTGCTGGTGCTGGCGGCGGTCATTCTGATTTTTGTGATCCGCATCCGCAGCGCGGATCCGAAGCCGTCGAAAGAAGACGAGACCACGGAAGAAGCGCAGGAACAGGAAGACGAGACGGCGGAAGACGCAGAAGCGCCGGCGCAGACGGATCAGACCGTGCCGGCGACCGACGCGATGGTTCCGCTGACCGACCCCACGGTTCCCATCACCGCGCCGCCGGTCACGGCGCCCCCCACTGTCTATATTCCCCCCACCGAAGCGCCGCGTGTCTCCGGCCCGGTCTATCGGGTGGATTACGACACCGTGCTGCATGACGGGCTGACGCTGCGCGCCGGTCCCACCAGCAATTCCGAAGCGCTGGCGGTGGTACCGGAAGGCGCTCTGGTGGAATACGCCGGCGCCCAGTCCGGATCCTACGCGAAGGTGAATTATTATCCCGGCGGCAGAGTCCTGACCGGCTGGCTGTGGATCGAGCATCTGATTCCGGACAATTCCGGCAGAGACCCGCGGACCGGCACCGTGCCCACAACGCCGCCCACCGCGCCCCCGCAGGTCAGCGGAGGTACCTGGCGCGTCGTCAATACGCAGAACAGCAACCTGAATATGCGCTCGGCGGCGAACGCCAATGCCGCCGTGGTCGCAAGGATCCCAAAGGGGACGATGGTGCAGGTCTATGACTATGATTATACCGGAAGCTGGGCACATGTATACTATCAGGGAGTCTACGGCTGGGTCAGCGCGAGATACCTGAGCGTCCCATGACCGCACAAGAACGCATTTCCAGAGGATGATTTACAATGAGCGATATTGATTCTACACTTCCGGCGGCGGCAGACGTCACGATTCCACTCCCGCCGGAAGCATCTCCCGCAGACAATCGGGAAAAGAACCCCGGCGCCGATCCCGCACAATCCGGGAACGGCGGGAACAACAGAAAACTGATCCGGGTCCTTGCGATTCTCTGCGCGGCGGCGCTGGTGATCGTCGGCGTAATCGTCTCTGTACTTGCGCACAACCGCGCAAAGACGAAGAACGACGAAGCGACAGATCCCCCGCAAGAGGAATCCGTCCCGGAGTCCGGGCAAATCCCGACCGCGGCGGACGAAACCGCAGCCGACGAGGTTATGGTCCCCCTGACGGATCCTCCCTCCGATTCCGTTGACCGCCCGCTCGTGCTGGTTGCCGGGCGCGGGTACCTGATCGGCGGCAACACGCCGGAGCATCAGGGCCTGCCCCTGGTCTCAGGGCCGGACGGCAGTTACCGGGTGATCGACGTGCTGCCGGAAGGCGCGGCCGTCGTGTTTACCGGCTACTGCGCCAACGACTACGCCAGCGTCGATTACACCAAAGACGGAACGACGCTGTCCGGATATCTCTGGGTTCGGTATCTGACGGAATCCGGCGGCGACGCCCCTTCCGCTCCGGCCGCCACCACGGCGCCGACGACGCAAAAAGCCGCGCCGAAGACCACCCAGCGGTCAAGTCAGCCGACGACGCAGCGATCAACACAACGAACAACGCAGCGGACAACCGTACCGACCACGGCGAAGCCGACCACAAAGGCGCCCACCACCGCGGCGCCGACGACTAAAGCGCAAACGCCCAGCAGCGAAACGGCTGCGCCCATCAGGAAAACGACCGAGCCCAGCAGCGAAACGCCGTCTGTCCCGGAAGACGATGAGCTGGTTGCCCCGGGAGACGATTAATTGAGTTAATATAATGAAGATAGAGAATTGGATGACGAGCTAAGGGAAATCATCAAACAGCAGCCCGCATCTTCTTTCGGTTGGGTTCGACAGAATATAACATATTTTCCGAGGATGAAACACAATGAGCGATACAATGAGCGATTTTGATTCCACCGTCAACGTTCCCGGCGGCGGACAGAACCCGCAGCCGGGCGGTTATCCGGGTTCCGGGCAGGACGGGATCCAGTTCACCCAGCAGGGCGGTTACCCGCCGCAGCAGAACGGGTATCAGGCGCCGCCGCAGGGCGGCTACGGCGCCCCGCCCCGGAACGATTACTACCAGCAGAACGACTATTTCCGCAGCTATCAGAACGAAAACGGCTACTACGGGCAGGAGCCCACGCAGCCGCAGGGCGGCGGGAACAACAATAAAAGGATGATTATCATCGCCGCCGCGCTGGGCGCAGCGGTGCTGGTCATTGCGGGCGTTCTTGTCGCGGTGCTGATCAGCCACAACAAAAAGAACGATGAGGACGGCACGACAGAAGCGGAGTCCACAGAGCAGGCCGAGGACGCCGCGGAGATCACCGTCCCCGATCCCGGGATGCTCGTCACCGAGCCGGAGGGGACCTACCCCACCGAGGTGATGGTCCCGCTGACGGATCCCACCGCCCCGCAGACCGTTCCCCTGACGACGGGCGCCGTCTGCCCGGTGGTTCTGGTGCCCGGCAGAGAATATATGATCAATTACGACACGGACGGCCACGGCGGGCAGTTTCTGCGGGCCGGTCCCGGCAGCAGCTACGCGAAGCTGGCGACCATTCCCGAGGGCGGCATCGTTGTTTTCACCGGCCAGCGTCACAACGATTACATCAGCGTGGACTATTTCGGCACCGGCAAACGGCTCTCCGGCTACGTCTGGACGCAGCACCTGACGGAGAACACCTCCGGCAGACGCGCCTCGCAGCCGGTCGTCACCGTTCCGCCGGTCACCAGCCCGCCGGTCACCGCGCCGCCGCGCACCACCGCAAAGCCCACGGCGCCCCGGACCACCGCAAAGCCCACCGCGCCGCCCACGACAAAACCGACCGCGCCCCCGACGGAGCCCGCGCCCTCCGGGACCAGCGGGATCGTCAGCTACTTCAACGACGCCTATTCCAGAATTTACACCGACGCGGATTACGCGGTGCTGGAATGGCGGGAGATCACCAATTCCCCCTCCGTTCTTGAGGTGGGCTCCTCCGGCGGCGGCGCCGCCAGGTTCGCCCTGAGCTGGGTGCTCAACCGGCTCGACAAGCAGCCCTACGAGCGCGTGTCGCCCGTCAATGTGCCGCCGGCGGGATATTCGACCTGCAGCCTCGCCGCCTACAACGTGGCCTCCGCCACCTGCAGAGACAACGGCAGCACTTATGAAATCCACATCAAGCTCAACACCTCCCGCAGCAACCCGGAGAACAATCCCTCCCCGGGCAGCAGCGGCGTCGGCGCGATCACCGACGTGCTGGTGCTTTCGGACATCACCGAAATGGTCAGCGACGTCGCCACCGTGCAGAGCTTTTCCAACCAGTATTTCGAGACCGAGCTCACCGCGACGGTCGAGAAATCGACGAAACACATCACACGGCTGTCCACGATCAGCCCCAGCATCATTACCCTCTCCGGCGTGGATATCGACGTCTCCGTCTATTCCGTCACGATCGCGGACGCCCGAGTCGGCCTGACGTATGAAAAACGATACGCAATCTATTATTGACGCAGGATCTAAGCGAATCCACGGGAGGTCTTATCCATCATGAAAAAAACAATCGGCATCATCTCGCTCTTTCTGACGCTGTGCGTGCTGCTGAGCAGCTGCTCCGGCGGCAAGGCAAGCGTAAGGACAATCAGGAAGCTGCGCGCAAAAGACGGATACAGCTATATGCTCTGGGACGGAAGTCTCGGCGCCGCAATTATAGAAGAAGACAGAATGACCGCATACCGGCTGAACAGGGATGACGGTTATAATTCCGTCCGGGAAACGACAGAAGCGGACTTCAGCTTCGAGGTGATCGACAAGGAAGCGTTCCGGATCGACGACGGCGTAACGTCCCGCACGTTCCGGCTTCACACGGCGGCGGACAAGGGCGATTACGTCATTTTCATTGACACCTCGGATCCCGAAGACGCCGACGAGGCGATGGCGTTTATGTCGGTGACGATCAAGAAGAATATTGCGGATTACTTCGCCTCCGGGGGAACCGACGCCTTCTGGGAAGCGCCGGGCAATTCCGATCTGGAGAACCTTGCCGCCATGCTCGAGGCGTTCCGGAATCCTGCGCCCGACAATATCAGTCCCGAGGAAACGAAGGACGACGCGCAGCAGGATACCACCGGGGCTGCGCCGACGACGGAGCCGGAGATCCAGACCGTGGTTCTGACCGATCCGCCCACGACGGCGTACGTTCCGCCCACAACGGCGTATATTCCCCCAACAACGGCGTACATTCCGCCCACGACGGCGTACGTTCCGCCCACAACGGCATATATTCCCCCGACCCCGGCGCAGACCGGTTACCAGATCGGCTACAACACCCCCTCCCACGCCGGCGTGATTCTGCGCACCGGTCCCGGACAGTCCTACGAAAAGATCGGAACGCTCACCGAAGGCGCAGCCATAACCCCGACGGGCGAGACCTACGGCGGATACTCGAGGATCCGGACGATCGACGGGATCCTCGGCTGGGTCATGACGCAGTATATCACCGGCGGCGCAGCGCCGGTCCAGCCCGGCGGCACGGCATACCGGGTCAGCTACAACACCCCGGATCACGCGGGGCTGGTGCTGCGGGACGGCCCCGGCCATTCCTACGCCAAGCTCGGAACGCTGACAGAGGGAACCGTGATTTACCTTCTGGGCGAAGCCAACGATCTGTATACGAAAATCCGGACGGAGACCGGCACGGTCGGCTGGATCCTGAAAAAGTACGTCGTCTCCTACTGACGCGCACGATACGGATAAGGCAGGGTCGCGCGCCCTCGCCGCAGAATAAAGAAGGAAAGGACCGGCGCCGCTGCGAGGGCTTCCTCTCATCGGCGCCGGACAGGAATCGCGTATGGACAATCTGGAACGGACCCAGGCATTCACCGGCCCGCGTTCCACCGCCGGATACGATCTGGCGCTGACGGTTTTTGACGGGCAGAACGAACCGAAAGTCTACCGGCTGCTGCAGTTCCGCAGCTCGGTGGTAACCTTCGGGCGGGACCCGGACTGCGATATCGTGCTGACCTCGCAGTTTGTTTCCCGCAGCCACGGCAGATTCGTTTTCGCCGGCAACTGCTGGCGGATCGAGGACAACAACAGCAAAAACGGGCTGCTGCTGAACATGATGCCGGTGCAGCAATACGCCGTGCATGACGGCGATATTCTGAACATCTTCGACGACGGCGACAATTCCCGCGGCGTGCTGATGGTGCTCTCCGGCGAGGAGGGCATGAAATGGCAGCGTCTGGAGCTGACGCCCGGCAAGCCGGTGACCGCCGGCAGAGACAACAGCTGCGACATCTGCCTGTCCCACGTCTCGGTATCCAAGCGTCACGCGTCGTTCCTGTTTGACGGCCGCGGATGCGTCGTCAGCGACATGGGCAGCACCAACGGCACCTTCGTCAACGGCCGCAGCCTGCGCGGACAGATGCAGCTGCGGGAGAAGGACGTGGTCTATATCGCGGATTCCAAGCTGATCTATTTCAACGGCGGCATCAGCTACTTCACCCGGCGCAGCGGCATCCGCCTGGAAGCGCAGAACATCGTCAAGGCCGTCACAAAGAAGAAAAAAATCATCTGCAACGACGTCACCCTGACCGTCGATCCCTGCGAAATGGTCGCCATTATCGGCGGCTCCGGCGCGGGCAAGTCCACCATCATGAACTGCATCAGCGGCTACAGCATCCCCACCGGAGGCCGGGTCTTCATCAACGGCCTGGATCTTTACCAGAACTACAATTCCGTGCGCAGCATCATCGGTTACGTGCCGCAGCAGGATATCGTTTACGACGGCCTGACCGTGGAGGCGATGCTGGAATACACCGCGAAGCTGCGGCTGCCCGCGGACACCACCGAGGCGGAGATGCGGCAGATCGTCTCGCGGGTGCTTGAGATGGTGGACCTGACCGAACGGCGGGACACGCTGATCAAAAGCCTGAGCGGCGGCCAGAAAAAGCGCGCCAGCATCGCGGTGGAGCTGATTTCGGACCCGAAGCTCTTCTTTCTGGACGAGCCGGCGTCCGGCCTTGACCCCGGCACCGAACGCAGCCTGATGAAAACGCTGAAAAAGATGGCGGAGGGCGGCAAGACGGTGATCATGGTCACCCACAGCACCCTCAACCTGAAGATGTTCGACAAGATCGTGTTCATGGGCAAGGGCGGCAACCTCTGCTTCTACGGCTCTTATCAGGAGGCCTGCGAATTCTTCGGCGTGGACGACATCGTCGACGTATATAATATGATCACCGACGCGCCGGACTACTGGAAACAACAGTACCGGGCGCGGCAGGGGCAGCCCAACAGCTACGGGCAGAACAGCGCGGGCGGCATGCTGAACAAAAAGGGCGGCGAGCGCAGCGCGCTGACCCAGTTCGCGGTGCTCAGCAAACGGTATCTGCACCTGATCGTCAACGACCGGATGCGGCTGGGGCTGATGCTGGGGCTGGGGCCGATCCTGACCTTCCTGATCACAATGGTCGCAAACGGCGAGGAATTCACCCAGTTCGAAATGACGCAGGCGATCCTGTTCTCGCTGGCGTGCTGCGCCTACTTCATCGGCACGCTGAACTCGATTCAGGAGGTCTGTAAAGAACGCAATATCCTGCGGCGGGAATATATGACGGGGCTGAAGCTGCGCTCGTACGTCCTCTCAAAGGTCGTGGTGCTGGCGCTGATCTGCCTTGTGCAGTCGCTGCTCTCCACCGGCCTGTTCTTCGCCCTGCTGGGCGGCCCGGAGGAGGGGCTGATGCTTCCGCCGTTCCTCGAATTCCTGATTACGGTCTTCCTGACCTGCTGGTCCTCCAGCGTCATCGGCATCTTCGTCTCCTGCCTTGTGAAGAACGCGGACCGCGCCATGACCGTGGCGCCGCTGCTGCTGATGCCCCAGCTGCTGTTTGCGGGCGTCATCTTCGACCTGAAGGGCGTGACGGAAGTCATCTCCTGGGTCGCGGCGTGCCGCTGGTCCATGGAATGCCTCGGCTCCTCCGCGGATCTGAACTCTCTGGAGCTGCGGCTCAAGCAGGAGCACCCGGAATTCCCCATCGACCACGTGGCGAAGGATATGTTTGACCATTCCAACGGCCATATGCTCACCTCCTGGGGGATTCTGCTGGCGTTCGTCGTGATCTTCTCCGTCGGCGCGGGCATTATGCTCACACGCATCAAATCAGAGCGGAAATGATCCCGGCGCGGGAGCCTCCCCGGGGGCTCGGAGCCGCCTTCAACGCTTTTTTCGACACAAAATCACCGGAACGGTATCGCGCTGCCCCGAACGGGCGGACGCGATACCGTTCTTTCGCGTTTCACGGGAAGACGGGGAGGCAGCGGGTCGTTTTTTGTGCAAAAAGTACTGTTTTTTTCATATAAATGAAAAATTTATGTTGCAAATATCAAAGCAATTGTTTATAATATAGATAACATTTGATACAGAAAAGGAGACATCGGTTATGCAGCATAAAACTTTTTCCCTGCTCGCCGTTCTGATGGCGTTTTTCCTTCTGTTCACAATCCTGCCGATGCAGGCCTTCGCCGAAGATGTGATTCCCGACGGAACGTATTATTACGGCGACATGGACGCGGACGGGAAGGTCCGCTCAAGCGACGCCCGGACGGTTCTGCGCTGCGCTGCGCGGCTGGAACAGCTCAGCGAGCTGCAGATGCGGCTTGCCGACGCGGACGGCGACGGCAAGGTCAAGGCCGGCGACGCCAGGATCATCCTGCGCGCGGCGTCAAAAATAGAGCCGCTGCCGAAGGAAACCCTGGTGATCGGTGAGCCGGAGCCGACCGATCCGACAGAGCCTGCCGACGGCGTGAAGGTCGGCCTTATCGTTCAGCATGACGAGAATTCGGGCTTTGACAACAGGTATATTCAGGCGGCGAAAAAAGCTTTTTCCTCCGCGGGCCTGTCCGAAGAACAACTTATAATCCGGTACAACGTTTCCGACGAGGGGCAGGATGCGTGCCTTGCCGCCGCCGAGGAGCTGGCCGACGCGGGCTGCAATATGATCTTCGGCGGCTCCTTCGGCTATGAGGACGCGCTGCTTGCGTCCGCAAAACAGCACCCCGACGTGCAGTATTTCCATGCCACGGGAACGTATGCACACGCTGCGGGCGTGAAGAATTTCCATAATGCGGACAACGCGTCCTTTGAGGGAAGATACCTGACGGGGATCGCCGCAGGGCTCAAGCTGAACGAGATGATCGAAAAGGGCGCGATCACCGCGGATCAGGCGAAGCTGGGCTTCGTCGCGCCGTTCGCGTTCTATGACGTCGTTTCCACCTATTCCGCCTTCTTCCTCGGCGCGCGTTCGGTCTGCCCGAGCGCGACGATGGACGTAAAATTCATCTATACTTACTATGACGAGGCGCTTGAGCGCGAGGCCGCGCAGGATCTGATCGGGCAAGGCTGCCGGATCATCTCGCAGTACAGCGATTCCATGGGCGTGCCGACCGCCTGCGAGCTTGCCGGGGTGCCCGATATCCCTGTGGACGGCAGCACGATCGAGAACTGCCCGAATACGTATCTGATCGGCTATCATCCCGACTGGACGCCGTTCTTTGACTATGCCTTGCGCGCGCTCGCCGCGGGAGACGAGATCCCGACCGACTGGCTCGGCACCGTCGCGACCGGCAGCGTCAGGCTGACGGAGCCGAACGAAAAGGTTGCCGCGCCCGGCACCGCCGAGGCGATCGAAGAGGCGAGGCAAAAGCTCGCCGACGGTTCGCTGCACGTATTTGATACGGGCACGTTCACCGTAGAGGGCAGGACGCTCTCCGAATATTATATGGATCTGATCGACGATAAGGAAGAGAAGCCCGACGTCAATATGATCTATGACGGATATTTCCATGAGGGCGAAAAAATGAGCGCCCCCACGTTCGGTCTGCTGATCGACGGTGTCCGGCTTGTGAACAACGGCTACTTCCCCGATTCCCCCGGGGATGAGGACCCGGAAGATCCCGGCAAGCCCGCCGAAGCGGAGCTGAACGTCTGCCTCGGTGCAGGACCGGAGAGCTTTGACCCCGCGCTTTCGGTGACGACCGAGAGCGCGACGATGCTCAGCCATCTGTTCAGCGGCCTGACAAGATGGGGCGTTGATGAAAACGGCAGGCTTGCCGTTCTGCCCGACGCGGCCCAGGCGCTGCCCGAGGGCGTTCCGAACGACGACGGCACGCTCACCTTTACCTATAAAATCAGAGACGGCATGAACTGGTCGGACGGCGCGCCCGTCACCGCCGGGGATTTCGTCTTCGCGTGGAACCGCGCCGCCGATCCCGCGCTTGAGGCGGATTACAGCTATCTGCTGGAGATCGTCGACGGCTGGTACGCGGTGCAGAACGGGGAGAAAAACGCGCGTCTGAACGTCTCGGCGCCCGATGAGCAAACCCTCGTCGTCACGGTCCTGAGCGACGTGCCCTACTGGAACGAGCTTTTGGCGAATCCGGTCTTCTACCCGCTGCGTGAGGACGTCGTCTCGCAGGAGGGCTGGGAAACAGATCCCGAAAAACTCGTCACCGACGGCCCGTATCTCCTCGCGGAACGCGCAGAGGACAGGATCGTTCTCGGGAAAAACGACGGCTGGTACGACGCGGATTCCGTGACGATGCCGCGCCTCAACTTCATTCTCTCCGAGGACGCCTTCGGGCTGCAGAAGAGCTTTTCCGAGGGCGGACTGCAGTTTGTCGATGAGACCGTGGAATCCCCGGCGCAGCTGCGCGGGAAATACGGCGACGCTTTCAAGACCGTCGGCATCAGCGGCACCTATTATCTCAGCTGGAACACAAACATCGATCTCCTGCCCGAGGACTCCGGGCTCACCGGAGCGGAAGCGGAGAACGCCCGCGCCGAGATCCGCAGAGCGGTGAATCTGCTGATCGACCGAGGATATATCGCAAACGAACTGCTGGACGGCGAGGTTGCCGCGTCTTCCTTTGTCGCCATGGGCATGACCGACGCAGACGGCAGCGAGTTTTATAAAAACGCGGGGCATTCCGACGCCTTCACCGGGTATTACGACGTCTCCCCCGGCGCGCAGGCAGCCAACCGCGCGGC